>JAGAQU010000039.1 GCA_017622575.1 Lachnospiraceae bacterium | reverse complement strand
ATAGGGGATGAGGTGGAGATTGGTAATTTTAACATCATGGAAGTATATAATCCAGATTGTTTGCAGGATAATGTTGAACTTTTTGATATGTGTTTGCAAAAGTACGAGGATGTATATAAATCAGCAGGAATAGAAGTGAAATGTTTTTCAAATGTGGACGTATTTGTTGCAGATTACTTATGTGAATAGATGTTTGAAGGTATAGAAATACGAAAGGTACAAACAAATTCAAATATGTCGAACAGTTAGAAAAACTTGAAGTTTACGGAGGAAAGACATGGAACATAAGGGAACAGTTACAATAGAAACGGATAGATTGTGTTTGAGAGCTTTTGAGGTAAAAGATATACAAGTGGCGTTTAGAAATTGGACTTCAGATGAGAATGTAACGGAGTTTCTTCGTTGGCCGACACATACGGATATCTCTATAACAGAAATGGTTGTAAAAGATTGGATTGAGGAGAGCAAGAATCTCGACTTTTATCACTGGGCAATTGTATTGAAGGATATTGATGAACCGATTGGTACAATCGGTGTTGTAGATAAAAATGAATCCTTAAACATTTTGCATATAGGGTACTGCATAGGCAGTAAATGGTGGCATCAGGGAATTACAAGTGAAGCATTTGCAGCAATTATTCCGTATTTGTTTGAAGATGTAGGGGCAAATCGAATTGAATCTCAGCATGACCCGAACAATCCACACTCGGGTAATGTAATGAAAAAGTGCGGATTAGTATATGAGGGAACATTACGACAAGCGGATTTTAGCAATAAAGGTATTGTAGATGCTTGTATGTATAGTTTATTAAAGGAAGAATGGAAAAAACAGAAAGACAACTAATTTTAAGTGTTATCAAAAGTTGAAAGTACGTGAGTATAGATGGAGGAGAAAATATGCTTAATATTGTAATTGGCGGTAAATTAAAAGATGAACAGCAGTTGATTGAATCGTCTGTATTACCAGCTAATGCAGTTCAATTCAAAGAAGGTGAAGATATCACGGAGGTGTTAAAAACAGGCGGATTGATTGGGTTGCCTATACTAATTGTTATGTTAGGTGCTGGGTTGAATGACCCGCCAAAAATGGTGCATCGTTCAACCGAAGGTTTCTTCACCAACTCGTCCGCCTAATTTTAAATACTGAAAACGCT
The DNA here is from genome assembly GCA_017622575.1 of Lachnospiraceae bacterium. Taxonomy (GTDB): domain Bacteria; phylum Bacillota; class Clostridia; order Lachnospirales; family Lachnospiraceae; genus Suilimivivens. Next base: position 10,527 of record JAGAQU010000039.1, on the reverse strand, counting down.
CTTCAAAGGTCGGGATGGTGATCAGTTCTGAATATGTTCTAATCGTCCCATTCTTCATCTTCTTGTTCACCGCCTTGACCACTGTATTTTTTGAATGCTTGTATAGCTTCTGCAAACATTTCTTCACTTCTCTTCTGTGATTGGAGAGCGTCTGTCTTCGCTACAATTAGCTCTTTCTGCTTTTCGAGAATCTCTTTTTCGATTCTAGCTTTAGTAGTAGCTAGCTTAAGGAAATGGGTGGTCTCTTGTGAAGACGCGGTTCCTTCCATTAAGCGTTTTTCCACTAAATCGATAGCTAAGGAAATCAGCTGATTCTCTCTAGCCTCAGGAGTTAAACCTGGTCTCATCGGCGTTGTAGATACAGAAGAGCTTGACGGTTTAACTTTCGCCATTGTTGCTGCCTCCTTTCAGTTGAATGACCCGCCAAAAATGGTGCATCGTTCAACGAAATTAATTGAGATGACAGGGTATTCTGCTTCAACATTTAGTAAGCAACATGTAAAGGATTTATTAAAACGAAATAAGGTATGCCAATACAAGGAAAAACTAAAAGTGAAGCCTATTAAAGAGGATGTTTCTGTAAGGTATGAAAAGAGTTTAGAGAAAGCAAATAGTGAAATTAGCAGACTTAAAGCAGTTATCGTTTCAAAAGATATTAAAATTAATGAGTTGGAAATGTCACAAAAGGAGCTTCAGGACAAGTATGAAATATTGCTCGGACAACTTCATCAAATAACTAAAAAAGCACATTTAAAAGGTATTGAGGTTTAATTTTAAGAGCATTACATCTGGTTTATATTTGATTAATGTGCTTACTTTTCATGAAAAATTATTAACTTAATTGAAATATGAGTTTTCATTATTATACAAATGTGATTAATTTCTTAATTTTAATCAAGTAAGTGAATAAAGGCCTTGCTATAATAAGGGGGATTAGGAGGTTTGGAATGAGTTCATTTGTGAAAATATTCGAAGTAATCAGATATATTAATGAAAATATTACTGAGGAGTTATCGGTTGAGCAATGTAGCAAAATGTCAGATATGTCTGTTCCTTATTTTATTGAAAAATTCAAACGAATTTTGGGGTACTCACCATATAAATATATAAAGAAAAAGCGATTGGAATTAAGTACAAAATCTCTATTGAAACATAATCGTATAATAGATATTGCACTTGATAATGGCTATGAAAGTAATGAAGCTTATACAAGAGCGTTTCTTCAAGAGTTCGGAATGCTACCCTCAGTATATCGAAAAAACGGAATTAAATGTACTGTAGAGGAATTGAGTGATATTGAAAAAATCGTTGCGTTTTTACCAGCTCCAAGGCATAAAGAATATTCTGGGGATTTGTATTATATTGAGCATAAGGAAATATATGATTCATTGTTAAGTAAAGGTTTTTTTGATGAAAGCACATTAGATTATCGTATTGAAGCCAAGCAACTTACTGAAAAATATTCCTATGAGTATTCACAAATAATTTTAAGCATGATGAAAATTAGTAGCACTCTTTCAGAAGTTTATTCAAAAGTAACTAAGATAAAACCATTACCTATACTACTTTTCTATTCGTTTGTCAAAGAACTTGCAGACAATGGAATGCTGAATTCATCATGCTTTAAAGAATATGAGGTATGTGCAAAATGTAAATTTTTATTAGCAACATTGTACGATGCTAATTTCATACGTGAACAATTAATGCAAGAGTATAAAGAAAAAGGATTTAAGCTTTCCATTGATGAAATATATTGCTTAGGGTTAAGCTCTGAAAAATGTGTTTTTAAATATTGTCCTTTGAGGGGAGAAACTGATGATTAAGAAGAAAAATGAAAGTACATGGATTGAAAATGTACCAGTATTAATTTTAGGTATGCAAAAAGACATAGCCAATGTAGGCGTTTTTGAAGCGGTTCTTTCAGTTATAGAAAGACCTTACAGTTATGCAGATTTAATGGCTATCTCATCAATAGGATTAACGATAAAATGGTTTCGAGGAGAATACGGAAATGTGTGGGGAGGCGATTCGCTTCCTGGAGATTGTGAAGATGAGATTCAATTAATTTCTCAGGCGATTGGTTATGATTGCAATGTAAAAATCGGTGATGCAAACAAAATAGAATGTAAAAAATTAATCATTGAATCTATGTTGAATGACCCGCCAAAAATGGTGCATCGTTCAACCAAATTATACCCTCTACCTGCTAATCAAAGAGCTTTACTTCTGTGACTGACACGGGCACAGAAACAAAGCTCTTTTTGTCTGCTTCAAAACCGGCGACCAGAATCCCAGTCCCCGACTTTTCGCAGACCCGCAGAGATAGAGGGTATAACACACTAGACTTTGCAAGCAAAGTCCGTGTGCCAAAGAAGGGCTTTGCCCCTTTGGATTCCCCCATCATTTCCGTTTCTCGGATACAAAACCGACCTTGCCGGTTTTACATCCTTGCCCCGGAAATCTAAAAAAGCACCGTCGCCATCTTCAAAGGGGATGTTGACAGTGCTTCTTTGTATTTATCCAAAAGTTGTTTCCTTGCAATACTGTGTAAGCGTGGGTTGTGGTGTAGTATCTTTAACTAAGAGAACCTCCCGTCTCCCATTTAGAAACAGTCTTATCACTGACACTGATCTTTTCTGCCAGCTCCTTCTGGGTAAGTTTTCTCTTCTCCCTCAATGTTTTAATTGTTTTTCCGGTAACATAACTCATAATATGAACTCCTTTCACGATATTATAAGTTAAGTTTAGTCTCACATTGCTCTTACCGCAATCTACGGAGTGTAGAGTGTGATTACCTTGTATGTCACAATATAATAAAACATCAGCCTTTTTCCACAACTCCCATAATCAGTCTGCCACAGGATTTGCACACGTAATTCTCATCAACTGCTCCGACAATCGGGCTTCCGCATGACTGGCACCGGTCTTTTACAATTTTCTTTGCAAGGACTGCCATCAGTCTATCATCATGTACCTCCAGTGTACAGTTCACAAGATCACCTCGATGAATGGCGTTTCTCATACATTTCAGTTTCCTTTTACTATCGGATATGATTCCGATATCCGGCAGTTTTTCCGCATCAACAAAAGGCTTTTTACATTTGGCAAAAAAGCCGGCGCAAATGCCTGATGTTACGATACTGATTATTCTCCTGATCCCACCGAATACAAGCGGCATAAATATCAGGAACATCAGCGTTGCAAAAAGGACTGTATCCAGAATATCAGCCTGAATCAATTCATAGGAACGCAAGTGACTCTCAGGAGAAAGCAGAATCTCCTTCTGATATTCCCGGTCAAAATAGTGAGGAAACTCACCAAGTGCCATCATCAGTCCAATCATAGCAAAAAAAGCAAAGATAGCTGTCAGTACAATAACTACTATTTTCTTTATCCTCTGATACTTTCCTGTATAGAAAGCAGGCTTCTTTTCTCCTGTCTTTATTTCGTTTGATATACTGTAAAACCTGTTGTCAGTCAGAATCTTTGCAAACAGATCGGAGCTTTGACAGTATGGACAAGCACCCGTAAAGAATATACGCTTTTCCATGTTTGCACCGCAGTTTCTGCATTCACATAAAGACTTCTTACTATAAAGCTCCGCTACCGCTTCCCCGTCTTTCTCTGCCATTTCAAATTTTTTCATATAAAGCTTACGAAAAAAAGACAGTTGTCTCTTGACTTTTTCCTCTTTTTTCCCAACGACCTGCGCAAGGTCACTGCACTTTACCCATCCATCAAGGCTCCCCTCAAAATAGCCGGAATAAAATGTTGCCTTGCCAATCAGATTACGGGAAATGAGCGCTTCGATCAGTAAGATTGCTCCTATGATGACCCAAACGATAGAACTCGCCATGGATTTTGCATGCCATGCCAGATAAGGGTTATCTCTGTAATATGTAAACTCTGAGATAATATAAAAACCACACACAAATACACTAAATACACCAATAAAAGTAAAAATAATGTTTTTTATCCGCAACAGTCTGACGTTTTTTTCTTTCAGATACATATTTACCCCTCCTCCATGCTAAAACTATACCATAGGATAAGTAAAATAGATATATTCTTATCGTCAAAATTTATTCGATGCACCATTGTTTCCAGTACACGGGTGAAGTATAATCTTTCTATAGCAGGAAGGAGAAGCTTAAAAATGCTGTGTGATGATATTCGTTTTTTGACAAAAAGAGCACTGTGGGAAACAGAAAATTTGTTGGCTTGTATTCCGGACGTGCTTTGGGAGAAATGCTATGATGCCATTCCCATGTGGAAATATGTATATCACATGCTATACTCCATGGACAGATGGTATATCAACCCAAACGATCCTTCCTACACGGATCCTGAATTTCATATAGCGGGATTAAATGATCTGAACGTGATTCCAAAGGAGGAATCGGTAAGCAAAGAACAGATGACAGATTATTTTAAGAACATAGAAGCAAAAATCAATCATTATATAGATGCTCTGCAGGACAATGAACTTTCAGAAATACCGGAGAGCTGTGCTATGTCAAGATTTCGCCTGATTTTAGGTCAGATCAGGCATTGGCACAGGCACATGGGTCTTATCTATGGTTTTCTTGTTGAGGATACCGGGAAATGGCCATATGTCCTCAATATGTGTGGAGAATACCCTGATGAGCCTATGCCAAATTACTATTAGAGAACATTTGTCAACAATTATTTTAAACTTTACACAAATCTTTCACTCTATTACATATATTAAAATTTTCATCATGTTGCATTTTATATTGTTATTCGGGCATAATTATGCTATAATTATGTCGAAGAAAGGAGTGAAGCATTATGCCACTTATTATGCCTATTAAGGATTTACGCAATACAACCGAGATTTCTAATATCGCACACAAGGAACAGGAGCCTATTTTTATTACCAAAAACGGATATAGCGATTTGGTTGTGATGAGTAGTGAATTATACGATAAATTTGCAAGAATAAATCGCATCGACCAAGCAATCTTCGAATCCGAGCAAGAAATTGCTAACGGAGCAGAAGCTGTTGACGCAGAAATAGTTTTTGCTGAATTGGAGGAAAAACATTTTGGATAAATACAAGGTAAAAGTCAACCCTAGCGCAATCCGTGAACTAGACCACATTTACGAATATATTGCAAATGAGAAATTGGCTTCTGAAAATGCCAAAGGACAGGTAGACAGAATTAAGAAGACTATTTTAAGCCTAGACACATTTCCACAGTCCCATCAAGTGCGTAGCGAGGGCAGATATGCCGGAAAAGGCTACCATCAGTTACTGATTGATAATTATATCGCCATTTTCCGCATTGATGAACCATGCAAAACAGTTTATGTAGTAACAATACAGTATCAAGGACGAAATCTATAAGCTTCTTTATTCTGCGAAAACATTACTCCGGGATAATCTGTCGTGAAATCATCCGGAATCACACATGCTGCCACATATCCGTGAAGTCCAAACCGATTCTGCTGTTCCGGTGTTACAAAAGGGAAATCCCATCCTATAAGCTTAACATCAGGATTTGCCTTTTTCAGACCACAATTTTCCGCCCATCTGTCCATATAGCCCAATGCATCGCTTTCCGGGTCCGGAGAGATAATCACATAGCTGCCCATCTTAAACGGTGCTATTCTCTCAATTCTTATCTCTGAATATATTTTACTCTGGTCAGATAAATCTTCTCTCACAAGGGCATCAAGCTTACATGCAAAGACTCCACACATCTCCACAAGTCTGTCCAGCTCCGGAATTACTTCATCAGCCTCCCACCTTGATATAGTCTGTCTGGTTACGCCCATCCTGTCAGCGAATTGTTCCTGTGTAAGTTTTTTCTGTTTACGCAAAAAACTAATATTATTTCCTAAATTCATTTTTCTTATCTCCGTTCAATTTTTTCCAATGGCCATTGGTCATCTATGATTATGCCATAACGAAGAATACTAATCCACCAACCATCACATGCTTTTTTCGGCATCCATGCAACACAGCGTATTACATTATTTCATTCTATCCTCGCAATTCAGCACACACAATTTCCGGATCATTGAACAGTCGAATGGGAATTACGCTGTTTCCGAGTCCCCTGCTCACATGCATCGTCGTATTGCCCATTCGATACTCTCCCTCCGTGTACTTCGGAAACAATCCCTGATCAGGAGCTACTACAGCTCCCAGGAACGGCAGGATAAACTGTCCTCCATGTGCATGACCGCACAAAACAAGATCGGTATGATTGGAATCCACCAGATCACCGGTCACCACGATCATATCGGGTTCCAAACTCGCTATTTTTCTGATCAGTTTTTCATTGTTCTGACCAAACTTTGCATTATGCAGATCCGATATCTGTACAATTCGGTAACCATCCATTTCAGCCGTTATTATGTCATTTTGATAGGTATAACAGGAAACTACAAGATGATGGTTTTCATACTGGAAAAACAACACGATACCAAGTATGATTATCAAAACTATGAATTTTTTCCTATTATTTTCTGCGGTTTCGTAGTCTTTCTGCACCTCGGCCAGCATTTTCTCAAAGGCTTCCAATCTTTTCTCAGAATCCATCTTCCGTTCTAACCTCCTTTTCATGCTTTATTCCTTTCGCAAAAATTCTGCAGTAATGGTGTTTCCTTTTTCTATCATTTCGAGAGGCGTGCCGGTGAAAACCACCTCTCCTCCTGCACTTCCGCCGTCAGGGCCTATATCAATGATATAGTCTGCCATCTTCATCACATCCGTATTGTGCTCGATGACGATCACCGTATTTCCCCGATCTACCAATCCGTCAAGCAGCGCCATCACCTTTTTGATATCGGAAGCGTGAAGGCCTGTGGTGGGCTCATCCAGCACATAAATATTGCCCTTCTTATGAAGTTCTTTTGCAAGCTTTACCCTCTGTCTCTCCCCTCCGCTTAAGGTTGAAAGGGGTTGCCCTAAAGAAAGATAGGGAAGACCTGTCTCAAGAAGCGCATCCAGATGCTTTCTGATCTTAGGAAGACCTCCAAAAAACTCCCTGGCATCCTCCACATTCATATCAAGTACTTCCACAATATTCTTGCCCTTGTAGGTGTAGGAAAGGGCTTCTTTGCTGTATCTTTTTCCCTCGCAGGCTTCACAGACCGTGGTCACCGGATCCATAAATACAAGCTCTGTGGTGATGGCTCCTCTTCCCTTGCAGGAAGGGCAGGCACCTTTGCTGTTAAAGGAAAAGAGTCCCGCATCCACTTGATTTTCCGCAGCAAATACCTTCCGTATCTCATCAAAAAATCCGAGATAAGTACATGCTGTGGAACGACCTGTGGCGGTGATGGTGCTCTGATCCACCAGTACCACCTTTTCTTCATACTGCTTTGCAAACACATCCCGTATCAAGGAAGACTTGCCGGAGCCCGCAACTCCAGTCACCACGGTGAGCACACGAAGAGGAATATCCACATCGATATGCTTCAGATTGTGAAGATGGGCATCCCGAACAGGCAGAAATTCCTTTGGTTTCCTCACATGTTCTTTCACCTGTACTTTTTCTTTCATGGCGTTTCCGGTAGGCGTTCCGTTGACAAGAAGCGCCTCGTAGTTTCCCTGGGACAGGATATTTCCTCCGTTTCGTCCCGCCAGAGGTCCCACATCGATGATTTCGTCCGCAATACTGATAATATCTTTATCATGCTCTACCACAAGCACTGTGTTCCCTTTATCCCGAAGGCTCTGAAGAAGCCGGCTCATACGGAACACATCTCTGGGATGCATTCCCACACTGGGCTCGTCAAATATGTAAGTCATTCCCGTCAGAGAGCTTCCCATATATCTCACAAGCTTCAGTCTCTGGGCCTCGCCTCCTGAAAGAGTTACCGTCTCCCGGTTCATGAACAGATAGGGAAGACCGATATCGATCATTCTGGTCAGCCCATCGATCAGGCCCTTCACCACAACGGTCACACGCGGATCCTCGATGGTTAAAAGAATCTCACGAAGATGGGTGAATTCCATCTCGCACATTTCGGTGATGGTATAACCCTGCACCTTACAGGAAAGTGCTTCCGGATTCAGCCTTTTGCCCTGACAATCCGGACAGACTGTCTCCCTCATAAAATGATTCAGCCGCTTTAATGTATTGTCATTCTGCTCCTCCGGGCCTTTCATCAGGCAAATACGCTGGAACTGGTTTTTAATGCCCTCTATCCTTTTATGCTCTCTTTCGCCGTTTTTCGTCCTGCTGCCGTAAAGGAGCAGATTTCTCTCCTCCTCGGTATAGTCCTTCCATTTCTTATCAAGGTTATAAAGCCCTGAACCGGCATACATCTTCCAGTAATAATTTCCAACACCAAAAGCCGGAGAGATGCATACATATCACTGATGGTTCCCACCGTTGACCTTGCATTTCCCGAAATTCTGCTCTGGTCAATGATCACGGAAGCCGTCAGGTTATCAATGAATTCCACATGGGGTTTCTCGTACTTTGGAAGTCGTCCCCTCGCCCAGGCAGAATAGGTTTCATTCATCTGCCGCTGGCTCTCTGCCGCAATGGTATCAAACACAATGCTGGATTTACCGGAGCCTGACACTCCGGTAAACACGACAATTTTATTCTTGGGAATATTTAAGGATACATTCTTCAGGTTGTTCTGCTTCAGTCCTCTGATGACAATATCATTACTCATCTTCCCCGGCACCTCCCTGAAGCATTCGAACCGGAATCTGGATTTCGGAAAGCCACTCTTCCTCGGATTCCTTGTTCCAGACGCCGTCAATATAGCTTTCCCTGATATTGCCGCAAATCTCGTATCCGTTATCTTCGATGTACTTTAAAAGCACCGCATAAGTACTTGAAAATGTATCATAGGAGCCTTTGTGATAAATGCAGGCAGCCTGAATCTCCGGAAGTTCCTGAAACTTCAGCCGCTTGGAGTCTTCCTTTTTTTCCGTGACTGCCTCACAGGTCTCGATCAGAATATTTTCCTCCTGATACCCCGGCTCCAGATACTGCGTAAAGCAATACTCGGGAAGCGCACACTCGCATCCAAGCCGCTCCATTTCCGCTCCCATCTCCGGCATCAGATCAAACAGTTCATCATAAGACTCTATCCTCGCTTTGCTCGTCGCAACCGTTACTGCCGGGATCGTCTTTACCAGAACAGGCGCATCAAGTGCCGGTCTTTCTCCGGACGGATGTCCGTCGATAATTGCAATCTGTCTTGTCAGTTCCGCAATCTTTGCAAGGAGCGTTGCCTTCTTTTTGTTAAGGAAGGCTTTCTCGTCCGCCCCATTTTGAAGCAGCTTAATGTCATCCAGTGTAAAGCCGGCCTGCTTTAACGCCGCAATCTGATGCACCACCGCCATCTGATCCATGGTATAGTAGCGGTAACCGTTCTCCTCATCCACATAGGCAGGGGTAAGCAGTCCCTGTTCTTCATAAAACCGCAGGGTTTTTACCGTGACATGATTCATCTGGGCAAACATGCCGATTCTGTACAGACGGCTTGCTGCTTTTTCCGCACAACCCTTGTGTTCATCTCTCATTCTCATCGTTGTCCTCCTCCTTTTGGGCAAAATATTCTGCCGTTTTCTTTGTAAGGAGAATTCTATATCCTCCCCTTAAGGGGAGAGTCAAGAAGTCAACTGCGACTTTTTATTTTTTCTTTACCGGAATCCAGATTTCACAGTAATAGTTTTCGTCTCTGGTTCCCTTCTCGTACTTTGTCGGATCATCATAATACTCTACACAGTATCCAGCCGCAAATTCATACTCTTTCAATGCCGGCAGCCATTCAGTATAAATCTTGGTATTCACATTCTGCAATGCATCCGGCATAGCTCCTCTGCAAGGGAACACTGCCCAGTCAAAAGCCGGAATGGTTTTAGTCACAAATCCATCCGGAACCTCTTTCTGCGGATCGTATGGATCTGCAATCAGGTATTCAAAGTTCTCCTGTCCCATCTCCGGATCAATATTGATACCATAACATCCGCAAACCACTGCACCCTTTCCGCTCTGAAAATGCTCCTGCCAGAACTGCGGTACGATTTCCTTTGCACCTTCATACGGAAATGTCTTTGCGTTTGCGATAACAGTAAACGCTTCTTTTTTTACGATCTTGTAGTCCATGAGATAGCCTCCTTCTAATGATATTTTGATTTTCAGCGGAGCAAAGGATTTGAGCAGTACATCATCTTTGCGTACAGCTGTGGGTGTCACTCCATGGAATCTGGTAAATGCCTTAGTAAAACTATCCGGAGAGTCGTATCCGTACTTCATCGCAATATCAATAATCTTCTCATCGGTAACTAACAGATCATTCCCGGCAAGTGCCAGTCTCCTGTTTCTAATATATTCCGATACAGAAAACCCGCAGAGCATTGCAAAACCCTTCTGAAAATAGAACGACGACACACCTGCATTTTTTGCAACACTCTCTACTGTGATATCCTCTGTGATGTGATCCTCCATATACTGAACCGAGTTTCCTATGATTGCCATCCATTCCATGCTTCTTTTCTCCCTTGCTTCTGACTACATTCTATCT
>JAGAQU010000038.1 GCA_017622575.1 Lachnospiraceae bacterium | reverse complement strand
TACAATGGCAATCGGGCAAAGAATACGATTTTTCCGTAACAGAAAAGGCATGACACAGAAGTACCTTGGCGAAATCCTTGGTTTCGTTGGTAAAACCTCTGATGTCCGCATGGCACAGTATGAATCAGAAGCAAGAATACCGAAGCAGGAGCTTGTAAAGAACATGGCTCATTTCCTCGATGTCAGCACTCATGCACTTACCGTGCCGGATATAGATACCTACATTGGTCTTATGCACACTTTCTTTGCTTTGGAAGATATGCGTGGACTGAAAATCGGAGAAGTGGATGGAGAAGTTGTGTTACGCCTTGATAAGTCTGACTATTCTACCTATTCCACTATGGATAAGATGCTTCGTGCATGGCTTGCCGAAGCTAAGAAGCTGGAAAGCGGAGAAATCACCAAAGAGGAATATGATGAATGGCGTTACAAGTATCCGGAACTTGACACCCACCAAATCTGGGCAAAGGTCTACCCTCAAGAGCTTTTTGATTTTATAGACGAATGTGCCAAAGAAGCAGAAAAAGAAGAAAAGAAAGAAGCGAAACGCAAAAAGAAAAAATAGACATCAAAAAAACCTTACCGATATTCAGTTTAATTTCTGAAAATCAGTAAGGTTTTCTTATGCTCATAAAGTAATTTTATTCATTGAATAAGAAAAATCTGTTGCCAAATCGTTGCCAGCACTTAAACAAATTTGTTTGAAAACCGCATAAATACTGGACTTTTTTAGCACTACTCATTATTCAAACTCAATCGTGGCCGGTGGCTTCCCAGTGCAGTCATACAACACTCTGTTAACTCCCTTCACCTCATTGACGATTCTGCTGGACACCACGCTTAAGACATCCCACGGGATCTGCGCTGCCTCGGCGGTCATAAAGTCTGAGGTGCTTACAGCTCTCAGTGCCACGGCATAGTCATAGGTTCTCTCGTCACCCATAACGCCAACGCTTCTCATATTGGTGAGGGCTGCAAAGTATTGACCGAGACTCTTGTCGACGCCTGCCTTGGCGATCTCTTCTCTGTAGATGGCGTCGGCTTCCTGAACGATGCGGACTTTTTCGGCTGTAACTTCACCGATGATGCGGATGCCGAGTCCGGGACCGGGGAAGGGCTGACGGTATACCAGGTATTCCGGTATTCCAAGCTCAAGACCTGCTTTGCGGACTTCATCCTTAAACAATAATCTTAAAGGCTCGATAATTTCCTTGAAATCCACATAGTCGGGGAGACCGCCTACATTGTGATGGGACTTGATAACGGCGCTCTTGCCAAGTCCGCTCTCAATCACGTCTGGATAAATGGTTCCCTGTACCAGGAAATCAACGGCGCCGATCTTCTTTGCTTCCTCTTCAAAAACACGGATGAACTCTTCACCGATGATCTTACGTTTTCTCTCAGGCTCTTCCACGCCTGCCAGCTTTTTGTAAAATCTCTCCTGGGCATTGACACGGATAAAGTTAAGGTCGTAGGGACCATCAGGACCGAAGACCGCTTCCACCTCATCTCCCTCGTTTTTACGTAAAAGACCATGATCCACGAAAACGCAGGTCAGCTGCTTGCCTACTGCTTTTGCAAGAAGCACTGCTGCCACTGAGGAGTCTACGCCGCCGGAAAGGGCACAAAGCACCTTGCCGTCTCCTACCTTTTCGCGGATCTGGGCGATGGTGGTTTCCACAAAGGAATCCATGCGCCAGTCACCCTTGCAGTGACATACGTTATATACAAAGTTGGAAAGCATCTTCATACCTTCCTGTGTGTGCATGACTTCCGGATGGAACTGCACCGCATACAGCTGCTTTTCAGGGTTTTCCATGGCAGCTACGGGACACACGGGAGTGTGGGCGGTGACAGTGAAATCTGAGGGAGCGGCTTCAATGTAATCGGTATGGCTCATCCAGCAGATTGTTTTTTCGGATACATCGGAGAAAAGCACGGAAGACTTGTCCACTTCCACCTCTGTCTTTCCGTATTCGCTGACAGGGGCTGTCTTCACACTGCCTCCGAGTAAATATGACATTAACTGGGAACCATAGCAGATACCCAGAATGGGAATTCCCATTTCAAAAATCTCCTTGGGGCATCTGGGAGAATCTTCCCCGTATACACTGTTCGGGCCTCCCGTAAAAATGATACCCTTGGGATTCATTTCTTTGATTTTTTCAAGGCTCATGCTGTAAGGATGCACTTCACAGTACACATTACACTCTCTGACACGTCTGGCAATCAGCTGATTATACTGCCCTCCAAAATCAAGTACGATAACCATTTCTCTTTCCATGTCTGCTCCTTCTGTCGATCATCGACACTTCTGTCCTAAATCTAATCCTTACTTATTATAAAGGATACCCCAAATTTTTGTCAAAAAAATTTATACCTTTTTAAACATCTCCCACTTATGCCCGTGATACCGCACTTCATAGCAGATCGCTCTAAACAGCCAGTCCACCGTCATAGCCATCCACACACCAAGCAGTCCGAGGTTTGTATACCTGGCGATCAGATAAGCACATCCGATCCGGAAGATCCACATGGAAGCAATGGCAATGATCATGGTCCACACCACATCGCCTGCTGCTCTTAAGGTATTTGGCAGCGTAAAGGAAGGCATCCAGAGGAACACTGCCATCATCGCATGCCACCTGATAACTGAGACAGCCAGCTCCGTTGTCTTTGGAGAGAGCTGATACATTTTCATGATCATCGGCGCAAATAATATGATTACCACTGAAAGTACCGCGGTAAACACAGTGGATATCCACATCAGCTTTTTTGTGTAATATCTGGTCTGTTCATAATCCCCGGCTCCCACGCACAAAGATGCCACCGACAAAAGCGCCAGATTGATGGCCTGTCCGGGCAGCACATTAAAGCTTGCCAGGGTGTTGCATACCGCATTTGCTGCGATGGCATAGGTTCCCAGCGTGGAGATCAGGGATAACAGCAGAATTTTCCCCAGCTGGAACAGGCTGTTCTCAAGGCCGTTCGGAATACCGATATAAAGGATCTTTTTGATCAGTCTGAAATTCAACCGAAAGGTAAGCTGTCCGCAGAAATTAATGGTCTTCTTTGGATTGAATATCAAGATCATAATGATCACTGCTGCCACAATTCTGGAAAGAGTGGTGGCAATGGCAGCTCCTGCCACCCCTATCTTTGCTCCGTAGATCAGAATGGCATTCCCCGCCAGATTGATAAGGTTCATAACAATGGCAATGACCATGGTGGTTCTGGAGTCATTCATGGCCCGGAAAAGAGCGGCACAGGAATTATAAATGGCAAGCGGACAGATAGAGATTGCCGTGATGATCAGGTAAGTAACAGCACTGTCCATGACCTCCTGCTCCACCTTTCCGAACATCAGGGAAAGAAGCGATTTATGGAACATAAGCAGAAGCACGGTGATGACCAGAGACAAAAGAACAGAAAACAAAAGCAGCTGCCATGCCGATCTGCTGGCATTTTCGGGGTCCTTCTGACCCAGAAAATGACCGGCAACGACGGCTCCGCCCGTGGCTAATGCAGCTGTCACATTGATGATGAGAATATTTACGGTATCTACCAGTGATACTCCGGAAACTGCAGCCTCTCCCACCACTGCGATCATGACTACGTCTATCATGCCTACCAGTATGGTGAGAAGCTGTTCAAATACCAACGGAATAATCAGTTTTTTCAAGTCTTTGTTTGTATATAACATTTTAATTGCCCGTACCTTACAATAACCCTTTTGTTTTACCTGAATTTTACATTTTTTATCATTGTAAACTCATTTCATGTCTATGTAAATATTTTTCTCTCGTTGCCATACCGCCTCTGATATGGCGCTCCGATTTATTCACATCAAGTACTTTTCTGGCCTGCGCTGCAAGGGAAGGGTTGATCTGTTCTAAACGTTCTGTCACATCCTTATGTACCGTCGACTTACTGATCCCGAACTGCCCCGCTGTCTGCCTCACCGTTGCATTGTTTTCAATAATATAATTGGCAATATCGATTGCGCGTTCCTCGATATAATCTTTCAAAGGAAATCCCCTCAGAATACTTTTTTACATTGTATGAAGTATTCTGAAAGGTTATGCCACTATACTGCAGAACAAATTCAGAAAGAAACTATACCTTACATCTCTTCAGGACATTCCATTCCTAACAAACCACACGCCTCACGCAACACCTTCTGCACGGAATCTACCAAAAGCAATCGTGCCATTTTCTCTTTTTCACCGGCTTGTAAAATAGAGCAGTCATGGTAAAACTTATTGAATGCAGTCGCCAATGATATCACATACCTTGCCACTACAGAAGGTTCGTATTTTTCAGCCGAATTCATAATCGCATCCTCATACCCGCCTAAGATTTTTACTACATTATACGACACATCATCCGTCAAAACCGTATAATCTATTCCTTGGGTTTCAACCGCTTTTCCATATTTGCGCAACACGCTCTTTGCACGGGCATATGTATACTGCGCATATGGACCCGTTGTACCGTCAAAATTCAGAACCTCTTTCCAGGAGAAATCTACATTCTTAATTCTTTGATTAAACAGATCATGGAAAATAATTGCGCCAACGCCAACCTTCCCGGCAATTTCTTCCTTACTGCTTAAAGAAGGATTTTTCTCGATAATGGCATTGTATGCACGCTCTATTGCCTCTTTTAAAATATCTTCCGCATAAATGATATTTCCGTTCCTTGTAGAAAGCTTTTCTCCCGCCAGACTTACTAAACCGTACGGAACATGAACCAATCCATCGGTCCAATCATATCCCATTACCTCAATCGCTTTGAAAATCTGTTTGAAATGAAGCGACTGCTCCAATCCGGTTACATATAAGCATTTTTCAAAATGATATTGCTCCTTACGATACAATATTGCAGCAATATCCCGGGAATGATAAATGGAACCTCCATCGCTTTTTGTAATGAGACACGGAGGCATATGATACTCTTCCAAATCAATTACTTGTGCGCCCTGACTTTCTTCCAATAAACCTTTTTCCTTTAATTCTTCAACTAACGCAGGCACTTTATCACGGTAAAAACTCTCTCCCAGATAGGAATCAAATGATATTCCCAGTAAGTCGTAGACACGTTCAAATTCAATCATGCTGATTTCTTTAAACCAGTTCCAAATTTTCAGTGCCTCCGGCTCATTTTGTTCCATTTTCACAAACCATTCCCGTGCCTCTACGATTAGTTCCTCATTATTTTCCGATTCCGTATTAAACTTCACATAAATACGCAGTAATTCTTCTATGCCTTTTTCTTTTACCAGTTCCTCGCTGCTCCATAATTTATATGCAACAATCAATTTGCCAAACTGTGTTCCCCAGTCTCCCAGGTGATTGATGCGAACCACATCATATCCCAATTTCTGATAAATCTTATACAGTGAATTTCCGATAACAGTAGTCCGCAAATGACCAACATGAAAGTTCTTAGCAATGTTAGGCGAGGAATAGTCCATACAAATCGTTTTTCCCACGCCGCATTGAGATACGCCACTATTTTCTTTCAGTAACATCTCAAGGCACTTCTTAACAAACAAATCCCGTTTCAAGTAAATATTGCAATATGCCCCTACATTCTCCGCTTTTTCAATCCCCAATGTACTTTTCTGTTCATTCAATTTTTCCACCAGTTCCGATGCAATCTGCATTGGATTCCTATGCATTTTCTTTGCCATCGCAAAACAAGGTATCGCATAATCACCCATTTTATCTTCCGGGGGAATCTCTACCAGTTTCAACAACTCTTCTTCAGGCATTTCCGCCAATACATCTGATAAATACTGACAAATTTTCTTTTTCATGGTAACCTCCATCGATCTTAATTACTTTATAAGGAATAAAAAAAGAACCGCAATGGAATTAGCCTTTCGCTAAAACTATTACGGTTCTGTATCTACAACTTTGATAAACAGCAACCGCACGGAAACAAGACGTACATCTCTTGCAACCATGCGGAAAGCAATGATTACAAGAGCTTACGTCTTCTTTCTCTGCGTCTTAAACTGTTCATATAAAGTGTGTTCATTTTTTTATCCTCATAAATTTGATAGTTTGAAATATAGCATATAAAGCAGACATTGGCAATACTTTTTATAGCATTACTGATTTACTGATTTACAATCTTTACCGAATTTACAGTTTTTTGATCCGGATTATTCCACAACACTCAAATCCTTCTTTCCGCTGACGATAAATCCTATGTCCTTTGCACTTTCTCCGGCAGCAATACTGCCATTATAGTCCTTACAGGTAATATGCAGAGTACTGCCGTTCACACTGTATTCTCCGTTCCATCCGTCTGAAAGTGCAAAGTCGCCGTTAAAGGGCAGATCGATTCCCCACCTGTCACAATTACTGTCTGAAGTATTTTCTATTGTCAGATCATATTGGTAAAATGATTTTCCCTCCGACTCCCATCTGTTCTTTATCTGCACTTTCACAGAAAGTGAATCGCTGTTCAGTTCTGTCACCAAATCATCAGAAGCTTTGCCACTATCCTGTTTTCCCTCATTGCCGGCAGGCTTCACGTCCTCTTTTTCGATAAGCTCCACATCCCCTTTTCCGGTAAGCATGTGATAAAGCCATTTCCCGGAAGCACTCAAATCGCTCTCCGAGAACCCGGACACCTTCTTGCAACTGCTGTTAAATATCGCAGAGGTCTCATTTTTGTTGGAAATATTCCATGCCACATAACTGACATCGTATTCATCCATAATCTTTATCCATTGCTCCGCCTGGTATTCATCTATAGCACCGTTTCCGCTGGCGTCACAGATCCCATACTCAGATACAAAAACCGGCAATCCGTCAGCAATGGCGGACTTCATGTTGTCTCTCAGCCAATCGGTATGGGTGGCAGCATAGAAATGCAAGGTGTACATGATATTGTCATAGCCGGTGATGGGATCTGCTGCTGCCTGGTCCACACCCTGAGACCAGTTAGGGGTTCCCACCAGAATGATACCGTCATCATCGTTAGCCCTTATCGTTTCAATCACCGGAACGGCATAGGATTTGATATCACTCCAGCTTGTCCCGCTGTTTGGTTCATTACAGATTTCATAAATTACATTGTCATAGTCCTTATATTCCCCGGACATTTCATCAAAAAATTTCTCGGCTTCCTCAAGGTAGGTGTTTGGATTGTTGTCCGACAGGATATGCCAATCGATAATGACATACATATCCTGGTTTGTAGCATATTCCACGCCGTTCCGAACCAGGGTTTTCAAGTTCTCCCTGTTACCGTCTGTACAATACCCGCCACTCTCGGCAGTATACAGGGCAAGCCGGATCACATTCACATTCCATTCTTCACGGAATTGCCGGAAGCACTCCTCATTGACATAATTGGGGAACCAGGCAAGACCGTGTGTACTAAGTCCCCTAAGCTGAACGGGATTCCCGTTACCATCCAAAAGCCGGGCACCCTCCACATGCAGGGCACCTGCTGATTCCGGTGTTACCGGCTCATCTTTCGATGTCGCCTGCTCAGCCTTTGAGGAATCCTGCTTTCCATGTGACTCTGTATCGCTTTCTCCTGCAAGATTTTTACCTTGTTCGGTTGCTGCGGATGGGTGAGTGGAAGCATCCGCTGTTTTTTCTTGCTGTAAATCCGATATTTCTTCTGTTTTCGTTGTTTCAACAGATTCTGCAGAACCCATTGCTTGCTCTCCGCCCGTTTCTTCCGGTGTACCCGAAGCTGTTTCCCTGCCACACCCCTGCAAAACCAGAACTCCTGCTAACATTATGGCACATGCTGTTACTATCCGTCTTCCTCCCATAAAAACCTCCCTATATAGCGACTGTGTGTTCCTCTATATTATCTTTCAATTCCTTACATTTCTGGTATACCGGCATCCCGGAAAACCACTGCACCCGTAGAACATGCCAAACCTTCCCTTGCGCAAAATAAGCTCGCAGCCACAGTAAGGACAGCATAGTTCCTTCTCCGACTCAGGCTCCTCATCTTTTTTTGCCTCCATCAGCTTTCCCATCTCCTCATAGCAGCCCTGATTCATCATGCAATCAAACAGAGCCCTGTGGGCACCCTCAGTCTGCAGGTGAAAATGCGCCGCCACATCTGTCAGCTTGTGATGGGAAAGCTCCGGCAGATATTTCCTTGCCATATATAAAGTGTCAATATAATCGTTGCGTACCTCTTTTCCAAGAAAGCGATAAGCGGCATCGTAGACAAAATTGGTGTCAAAGGTATGGATATTGTGTCCCACAAGAACACTGTCTCCGATGAAGGAAAGGAAAGCTCCCATGGCAGTCCCGATATCCGGTGCATCCTTCACCATCTCATCAGTGATTCCGTTCACTGCTGTGGCTCCCGCCGGAATATGCCTTCCCGGATTCACCAGTGTGGAGAATTCCTCCACGATTTCGTGATTTCTGACCTTGACCGCATACGTTAATCCATTTATAATAATACCATAACGCTGTACAAAAAAGAATGTATATTTAAACAAAAGAAGGGGGCTTATCTTTTCATGAAATCAATCAGAGCAAAAATCACGGCGGCAATCGTTATCTGTTCTCTGATTTCTGCCACACTCATCAGTCTTATGAGCATTTCCGATTCCAGAGACATGTCAAATACGCATGCCGAGAAGGAGCTTACACTTTCCTGCCAGCGTACAGGCGAAGAAATCAATGCTCTTATTTCCCGCGTCGAACAGTCAGTAGATACCTTAAGTGCTATTGCTTTACAGCAGATGGATTTTCCTAAATTTAAAAGTAGTGATTTCTATGAAGTACAATACACCAACAGTCTGCTGGACGACTTTTTAACATTTTCCGAAAATACGGAAGGAGCTATTTCTTCTTACATACGCTATAATCCCGGCTTTACGAATCCTACATCCGGTATTTTTTATAACCGTGCAGATACTTCTTCTGACTTTGTACCTATCCAGCCTACAGATTTCAGCATGTATGAAAAGGATGATTATGCTCATGTTGGCTGGTATTATATCCCTGTTGAAAACGGAGCTCCTATCTGGATGGATCCCTATCTGAATGAAAATATCAATGTCTATATGGTCTCCTATGTGGTTCCCCTTTTCTATGAAGACGGAACTTCCATCGGTATTCTCGGAATGGACATCGATTTTGGGCAGCTGACCTCTCTTGCAGACGAGCTGACAGCCTTTGACTCCGGCTACGCCTTTCTCTTATGTCCTGAAGGCGATGTGCTGTATCACAAAGAGCTTGAGGTTGGAACCGACCTGACCACCTACAATAATGGTGAGCTGTCCTCTATTAAGGAATTTGTGACGAATCCCGACAACGAGGGAAATATTCTGGAATATACCTATCAGGGTGTGAGCAAAAATCTGACTTATACAGAGCTTGGCAACGGCATGAAGCTTGTTCTCTGTGTTCCCGTAAAAGAGATCAATGCGGATGCAGATGCCTTGTCAGCCAAGATATTCGGCTCGCTCCTTATCGGAATTCTTATTTCCGTTGTTCTTGGTATTTTCATCGGCGGCACCATTGCAAAGCCTGTGAAAAAAATCACCGCGGTGATCAAGCAGACCTCCCGGCTGGATTTCAAAGAATCCTCCGATATCGGAAAGCTTATCCGCAAAAAGGATGAAACCGGCGTGATGGCTCAGGCTGTCAGCGAAATGCAGCAGGTTCTCAGAGAACTGATCGGCAATATGACGCAGATCAAAGATAATCTTCTTCAAAATATGGCACGGTTAGACGATGTCATGAAAGAGAATAATTTGATCTCCGAGGATAATTCCGCCACCACCCAGGAGCTTGCCGCAGGCATGGAAGAAACCACCGCAAGCACCACCATGATCGTTGAGAATATCAATGCCATTCAGGATGATGTGAGCGACATCCGTGATCTGTCGGAAAAGGAGCAGACTGCTTCAAAAGCCATCATGGAACGCGCCAGAAAGCTTCGTGATAACACCACAGCTTCCAGTGATAAGACGATGCATATCTATGCTTCCATGAAGGAACGGACTCAGGAAGCCATTGAAAAATCAAAGGTGGTTGCCAAGATCAACGAATTGACAGAAAACATCCGTGAAATCTCATCCCAGACCAATCTGCTGGCCTTAAACGCAAATATTGAGGCAGCAAGAGCCGGTGAAGCTGGAAGAGGCTTTGCCGTTGTAGCCACGGAAATCGGCTCTCTGGCAAACCAGACCTTCCAGACCGTTGATGGTATCAATGAAATTGTGGGCGAGGTAAATGATGCCGTTGCCAACATGACAGACTGTATTCAGGTGATTATGCAATTCCTCGAGGAAACAGTGGTTGTTGATTACAGTTCCTTCTGTGAGGTTGGCGAAACCTACGAAGCGGATGCAGACGACTTCCACCAGTCCATGCAGCAGGTTTACAATGAAATTGCTGATTTGAATACCAGGATCAATGACATTGCAAAGACGATTGAAAATGTGAACACCACAATTTCTGAGTCCACGGAAGGTGTCAATCTGATCGCCGAGAAATCCACCGAGGCAGTGACCAAGACTCAGGAGGGTTATGATCACCTTCGCGAGAGTGAGGAAAGCCTTGAGACACTGAAAGATCTGATTGAGAAATTTGATATTTAAATAATTTATAAGATTTAAATTATGAAACACAGGCAGCTTTTTGGCTGTCTGTGTTTTTTATGCATCTGCACTTTTGACTTGACATCCCTCTTAATTCCCGTATAATAAACCTTTGGGAATTTTCCCAATCGCGGTCAGTTCGAGACCTTCCTGACCGAACCGCACAATGCGAAGAAAAAAACAAAACTAAAGGAGAAAAGAAAATGAATCAGAAAAATGACAAACATGTATTGCTGCTTGTTCAGGCAGCAATGATCGCTGCGCTCTACGTAGTGCTCACCTTTATCGCCAACGCACTTGGGCTTGCCAGTCAGGCCATCCAGGTCCGTTTTTCCGAGGCACTTACCATTCTGCCTTACTTCACCCCTGCTGCCGTACCGGGATTATTTGTCGGGTGCTTATTATCCAATATCTTGACAGGCTGTGCCCTTCCCGATATTGTTTTCGGTTCCCTGGCAACTCTGGTGGCAGCCATTTTAACCAGAAAACTTCGCAAACATAAATGGATGGCGCCGCTGCCTCCTATTGCAGCAAACGCCATCGTTGTTCCCTTTGTTCTGCTTTATGCCTATGGAGTAGGCCCCCTGTGGTTTACCTTCATCACCGTGACTGCCGGTGAGATCATTTCCTGCGGCGTCCTTGGCATGCTTCTGCTCTTTGCTCTGCAGAAATACGCCGGTCGTCTCTTTTCGGAGTGACGCAGCTTAGGTAATCATCTATCCTCGTAGATTTCTTCCTCGTCATCCTGCTTTCTATGTCTTCGAAAAAGGTCTTTCAGATAGTTTACCAATGCATAGTAAAGCGGTGTGGTGAGGAAGACTACCCATCCCGGATGCCACAGGAACCGGAAAATCCCCAGACACAGGAAGATTAATGTTGCCAGCACCGGATACGCAAACCGGCCGGCATCCTTCTTTTCAATGGCATCGATCAGGGAATGCCAGATGGGCACAAGGAAAAACAAAAGCCATCCCGGATGCCATGCGTTCCATACACAACCTATTAAAACATATACCACCAATATAATAAGAATAATGGGGAAATGAGCATGATGGGAAATCCATTCCTTATCCTTTCTTTCCCCGTTCACATAGACACCGTTCTTATCAATATGGACATTGTCCCCCTTCTTCTTATCATCTACATGGATGCCGTCCCAGCCTACATGAACCTCGCCGTCCTTATCCTTTACATGCACGCCTCCAAACCCCACATGCACATACTCATCCTTATCACTATAGGAATTTGACGCTCCTTCATCAAAACCCTGTTCTCCTTCGCAGGCACCTCCCATTCTGTCCTCCTCATAAGAAGAAACAGGAATTTCATCCTCTGTCTTTAACAGGTCATCTAAAGACACACCGTAAAGTCTTGCCAGTAAAATTAAATTATCCGTATCGGGCGATGCCTCCGCTCTCTCCCATTTGCTCACAGCCTGTCTGCTGATCCCAAGCTTAGCTGCCAGTGCCTCCTGGGAAAGATTGTTTTTCTTTCTCAGTTCCACTAATCTGTTCGCGATTTCAATATTCATTTCTTATTCTCCTCATAAAATTTCTTTGAGCCGCCTCATGAACAAATTGAACCATTTTCCAGCTGGTTGCACCACCAATTCTGGTTTGAAAATGTGGCAACTTTTGGTTGCGAATCCTAGTCATCCTTTCTGATATAAGTGATAAATTTATTTCCGTTCTCTTCAAACCACTCTTTGGAATCGTTCATTCCCATCTTGTAGACCAGATCTCCCTGGGCATCGGGATTCATGATAACCGTATTTTTTTCATTAAATCCGATCAGCAGTACCGAGCTTCCGTCTTTCATGAGCACCAGTACCGGAATATCCTGATTTACATAGTAAAGCACATCCTCGAGACTGCAGCCGGTGAGATCCAGAATGGTAACATCCTCCAGATTATCCTCAAGGATCTTAACTGCATTCTCTCCTCTGTCCAAAAGATACTGACAATTTCTGCTGATTCCTTCATACTCAAGTATGGTATCAAGACACACGGCTGTGGACTGCTTATCTTCTGTTACCGATGCCCCCTTAATTGCCATGATTTGATTCTTCAGGCTTCTGTTTCCTTTCATCCACACATAGGTGCCGTCATCATCCACCACGACTCCCGATACCTTGCTGGCCAGGCTGACCGCATTTCCCTCATCCATAAAGATGCCTTCGATACCATTCTTTCCGTAAACATAATATCTGCCGGCCCCCGTATCCGTATCGGTGATTTCAACGTTCCTGCCTCCCTCAAACAATACTTCTTTGGGCGTCAGGAATTTCAGGGAAGCTTTTTCCACCTCGTCCTTTAAAACAATCCTTGTAATTTTCTCATAGACATCGATAGCTACCTTTTCTATGGAATTTACGGTACTTTCTGTCACTTCTGCGCTGACGATCTGATCATCATTGATTTCCTCATATTCTCCGTTCTCATTTTTTCGGACGCGCTTTAAGGTAATCTGGTTATCCGCCACACTGCCCGCTGTCACATAGACATTTTCCTGCTCATATTCTTTCAGAACTCCCTCTGCCTCGTTCTGTATGACCACACGGTACATAGGAAAAACAATATTTCCCGTATTGTCAAGCACGATATCGCTCTCCCTGGCAATTCCGTAGATCAAATCTTCTTCCATGAAACCAATGGGAGCAATCACCTCTCCGTTTCCTGCCTTGATGCTGGTCTGCACACCGGTATTAAGGTTCATCAGAATCAGCTCCTTGCCCCGATAAAGCTCGTTTTCCTTCTGCCACACCACCATTTTATTGCTGTCCGACATCTGATAACAGCCTTCCTTCAAATCCTTGGCAACTACCTCAAAGGACTGGCTAAGCGCACTGATTCCGTAAATCTCATTGTTAAGCATCAGATACAGTGTTCCCTGCTTATTGATATAGAACAGCTGCCGAATCTCTGCCATGAGGAGCTCCGGTGACTTGTAATAAGGAATATAGGAGAGTTCCTCGGTTGTATTGACGGTACTGTCGTAATAGTAGACCGAAATTCCAACCTTCCCCTCATGCCTTCCCCGGTTCATATAGCCATATACCATAAAGGTCACATTTCCGCCCTCATCCACATTCAGGATCTGAATCCTGTGCATGTCATACAGGGTTCTGGCATCACTGTTATCTCTGTTATAAAATCCAAAAAGATGAGCAAGCTTTCCATCCACCACATTATAGCTGTACAGTCTGTTGCCTGTCACAAAAGCAATCACGCTGCCGCCATCACTTTCCATCAATGACACATCTTCTCCCGTAATCCCTAATAAGATCTTATTGCCGGAAAAAACTTCATCGGAAGCAGTAAAGAACTGATCCATGGTTCTCTCATAATCAAGCAGATACATGCGGTCTGCGGTGTAGCGGACACGATAAAATTCTTCTACCCGGTAGTAATTGGTATTCTTTCCGGCCTCGTCATAAACAATATAATTTAACAGAAAGCTTCCTGTCTGGGAGCCCAGTTCCCTGATCGTGACGGAAGGCTCCGTGATCTTCTTTACCTTCAGATCTCCCCATGTGACCTGGTTAAAGCTGCTGTGAATATCCACCTTTCCCAGTGTCGTGTTGTCTCCCTCGGAATTGGACTCCAGATATTTGGTGAGTTCCTTCGCCTGTTCCTTGTCAAATGTTTTTTCCGAAAAATCCAGCACATAATCAAGTTTTTCTGCAGTATGATCATTTTCCGAATAGATGATCCTTGTATAATAGCGAATTTCCTTTCCATCCTCTGTGGTCAAAAGGATTACCAGCACATATTCTTTCTCACTGTCAATCAGATCCTTAAGTCCAAAGGAGGCTGTGATCTTGTCTTCCTGCTGCGTAAACTCCTGTACTTTTGTGCTCTCCACAAGACGCTCTCCGTCAATGCTTCTGACTTCATAAGCAATTTCCCTGATCTGTGCCCCAAAGCAATCAATCTCGATGGAAACCTTTCTGCCGGGAAGAAGCGGTGTGATACTCTCCCGCATATAATTGACTTCCATCACTTCATCATAACCGTGAAGTTCATTGACAGACTTTCCGTCATACCTCATAGTCACCACAGGGAAGGAGGCTTCCGCCATCTGTACGGTCATATCCGTATTTCCCTGATTCATAATTTTACTGATAATAAAAAGGGCAGCGAGAAATACCGCTATAACAATGGTCCCTTTCAAAATAATTTTCTTCATATCAAAATCTCCCGGGCAGATGGAATCTGCCTGTTATTCTTTCTCATTCAGCAGCTTCTGAAGGGTAGTGTTCACATGGAAAAAATCGGTTATCTCCTGAATTCCTGTTTCCCCGCACTCCTTATTTTTCACTGCTCTTATCAGTATATTCTTAGGGGTATGTTCCATGTCAATAAATTCAAGGATCTGGGTATCATAGCCCTGTTCCTCTAAGAGGTTGGCACGTACTGCGTCCGTGAGAAGGGCTGACATCCGTTCCCGGATCAGACCGTATTTAAAAACAGGCGAGAACAATTCGTTTTCTATCTGTTTATTTACCTCGTGCTGACAACAGGGCACAGAAAAAATTACTCTCGCATCCCAATCTATGGCCTTTTTCAAGGCATAGTCCGTAGCCGTATCACAGGCATGGAGAGTCACCACCATGTCCACCTTTTCCGTTCCCTCAAACTTGGCAATATCTCCCTTCAGAAAGCAGAGCTTGTCATATCCGTATTTTTCCGCCAGAGTATTACAGTGATCAATCACATCCTCCTTGAGATCCAGTCCCGTGATCGTCACCTCTCTCTTCTTCAGCTCGTGTAGATAATAATACAATGCAAAGGTCAGATAAGATTTCCCACATCCGAAATCAATAATATGAATGCTTTCCTCTTTTTCGAAAACGGGAAGCACATCCTCCACAAATTCAAGGTATCTGTTGATCTGCCTGAATTTGTCATACCTGGCATGTACTACCCTGCCGTCCTTCGTCTGCACGCCAAGATCCACCAGAAAAGGAACCGGTTTTCCCTCCTCGAGTATATATTTTTTTACCCGGTTGTGGGACAGATCCGGCAAAATTCCCTGCACGAATTCTCCCTTTTCCGCTTTCTTCCTGATCGCCTTTATCGTGATCTTCCCCTTTTTGCTGACAAGGGCAGTGATCTTAAGCTCCGTGCTCTCACCCTCCAGCTGCCTAAAATTCTGCTCCATATATCTTGCGATCTTATCAAGAGCCGTCTGCCTGTCCAGATTGTCATGAAACACCTTTGTGCCTTCATAGACGGTCTGTTGAAACACCACATGTTCCTTCACCATAACAGGTCTCACTTTTATTTTAAATGCTCCCGCCTTCTGTCTGGGATTGCTGATAATGATCTGGTATAGCTTTTCAGACAGAAGGGAAGCAAGGACTTTCTTCAGTTCTTCCATTTTACTTCCTCTTTTTGCTAAAACCTCAAAATTCCGCGGTGGGAATTATGCCTTCTCTTATATATTTCATAGAAGAGCAGAATCTGGATCATGTCGCCCACCCACTCCCATTTTTCGGGCGGACTCTCCTTTCCCTCTTCACTTTCTTCTCTCTTTATTCTGTCAAGGATATCTGTGGACAGCTTGTATAGCTGCCATCTGTCAGGAAATTCATCATAGATCATGCTTCCCTCATAGTCCAGTTTATCCAGAATGGAAGTGATCAGTTTCTGATACTTCTTTGCTTCTGTGGGATACATCTGTTGAAGGTATTCCAGGTCTCTGATGATGGAGTCCTCCTCCTGATA
Organism: Lachnospiraceae bacterium; assembly: GCA_017622575.1. Lineage (GTDB taxonomy): Bacteria > Bacillota > Clostridia > Lachnospirales > Lachnospiraceae > Suilimivivens. Next base: position 20,153 of record JAGAQU010000038.1, on the reverse strand, counting down.
ATACATGGGAAGCGGATATGTCATATAGAAAGGCAGAATTTTACGTTCATACATAATTGCAAAGCTTCCTTGTTTCTTTACAGTTATAGTATGCAAAGAGGCAAGTTTTTGAACCTGCCCCTTAAAAATGCACTATTTAATAACATGAATACGCGCCATTGCTCTCTGCAGTGCCGTCTCTGCACGCAGAATATCTGTCTCAGGAGTTTTGGTGCGAAGTCTCTCCTCCGCTCTTTCCCTGGCATGTTTGGCACGCTCCTCATCGATTTCCTCCGGCCATTCTATGATCTCTGCAAGGATCACCACCTCATTTTGCAGGATCTCTGCAAATCCCGCATGGAGAGCAGCCTCCTTTGTCTCCTCTGCCTCGGTAATGGTGAGAATACCGGGACTTATGATCACCGTAGTCGGAACATGTCCTTTTAAGACACCGATCTCACCTTCCGTGGTATTGAATTCCACCATGGAAACCTCACCCTGGTAGAAAACACGGTCGGGAGTGACTATTTTAAGTGTAAATAAATTCTGATCTGCCATCTGTACCCTCCCTACTTAACGCGGGCAAGTACATCATCAATGCTTCCTGCATTTAAGAAATAGCTTTCCGGAATGTCATCATGCTTGCCTTCCAGAATTTCCTTAAATCCGCGGATTGTCTCGTTTATCGGTACATACTGGCCGGCATAGCCTGTAAACTTTTCTGCCACAAAGAAAGGCTGGGACAAAAATCTCTGTACCTTTCTTGCACGGGAAACCACAAGCTTGTCGCTCTCTGAAAGCTCATCCATACCAAGAATCGCGATAATATCCTGCAATTCCTTGTATTTCTGAAGGATTTCCTGAACCCCTCTGGCTACCTCATAATGCTCTTCTCCCACAATTCTGGGATCCAGAATTCTGGAGGTGGACTCCAACGGATCTACCGCGGGATAAATACCCAGCTCCACGATGGAACGTGAAAGTACGGTGGTTGCATCCAGATGGGCAAAGGTTGTTGCGGGTGCCGGGTCTGTCAGGTCGTCCGCAGGCACATATACTGCCTGAATGGAAGTGATAGAACCGTTCTTGGTGGATGTGATACGCTCCTGAAGAGCGCCCATTTCCGTCTGCAATGTAGGCTGATAACCTACTGCCGAAGGCATACGTCCGAGAAGTGCGGAAACCTCTGAACCTGCCTGCGTGAAACGGAAGATATTATCAATGAACAAAAGCACATCCTTACCGCCCTTGTCACGGAAATATTCCGCCATGGTAAGTCCCGTAAGGCCTACTCTCATTCTGGCTCCGGGGGGTTCGTTCATCTGACCGAAAACCATGGTTGTCTTATCGATAACACCGGAGTCTGTCATTTCGTGATAGAGGTCATTACCCTCTCTTGTTCGCTCACCTACGCCGGTAAATACGGAGTAGCCGCCGTGCTCTGTTGCAATATTTCTGATCAATTCCTGGATCAATACGGTTTTGCCAACACCGGCTCCGCCGAACAATCCGATCTTTCCACCCTTCTGATAAGGGCAAAGGAGGTCAACCACCTTGATACCGGTCTCCAAAAGTTCCTGCTGTGTGGACTGCTCCACAAATTCCGGTGCAGGTCTATGGATCGGTTCATAGCTTACTCCTTCCGGCGCAGGCTTATTATCGATAGGCTCACCTAATACATTAAAGATACGTCCCAGTGTATTTTCTCCTACAGGTACACTGATGGGGGAACCGGTTGCAACTGCATCCATGCCCCTTTTCAGTCCGTCGGTCGTACCCATGGCAATACATCTGACCGTATCATCACCCAGATGCTGTGCCACTTCAACAGTAAGTGATCTGCCGTCTTCAAGCGGAATTTTGACCGCTTCGTTAATCTCAGGCAGCTTATCATCAAATTTGATATCAAGTACGGCACCGATGATCTGTGTGATTTTTCCAGAATTATTTATATCTGCCATCTTTCCCTCTTTCTGTCTGTCATTTTTGCCTGACAGACGTATTTCTACGATATCATGCGATTTTCTTTAAGAGATCGCGTTTGCTCCCGCGATAATTTCTGTCAATTCCTGTGTGATGGAACCCTGACGCGCTCTGTTGTAGAGGAGCGTCAATCCGTTAATCATGTCCTCCGCATTGCTGGTCGCGGAATCCATGGCCTGCATTCTCGCACCGTTTTCACTGGCTACAGACTCCACCATACCGCCATAGATCAGGCTGGTAATATATTTGGGGATCAACAGATTTAAAGCTTCTTCGTCCTCCGGTTCAAAATTCATCAGTGCCTTGTCCATGGGAGTCTCCTCCCCGGAGCCCTCACCGCCTTCGGGAACACTTCCGTTCACCTCCACGGGAAGAAGCTTCAGTAAAGTGGGAACGTGCACCACTGTATTCTTAAACCCGGTATAAGCCAGATAGATCTCACTGATCTCTCCTTTTGCAAACCCTTCGAGAACCTCCTTGCTGATTGCCATGGCATCTGCATAAACAGGTTCCTCGATCACATCGGAATAATCTGCCCTGATCTCATAACTCTTTTGCAAAGCATCTTTTCCCTTTTTACCAATGGCATAAATGCACAAATCCTGATCCTTAAGCTCTCCATGTGTGATCAGCTTGATCACGTTGGAGTTATAACCACCTGCCAGACCTCTGTTGGAGGTGATCACGATGACTGCCTTCTTTCCGCCCTCTCCGGCCTTAAGGAATCTGTGATCCAGATTCTTTGTGCGGGCCAGGATCGATTGTACCGTGCTGTACATACAGCGGAAATAATCATTGGATTTTTCTGCATTCTGCTTTGCTCTCTGCAGCTTAACGGTAGAAACAAGCTTCATGGCTTTGGTAATCTGCTGGGTGCTTTGAATACTGCTCTTGCGCCTTTTTATGTCTCTCATTGAGGCCATAACTAATCACCTTTTCTTTCTACTGCTTATTTAAAAATGCTGCTTTGAATTCCTCTATGGCCTTCTTCAGCGTTTCTTCGGTTTCATCGGAGATCACCTTTTCAGCTGCGATGGCTGAAGGAACCTGAGGATATTTCGTATCCACATATTCAAAGAATTCCTCTTCAAATCTGGTAATGTCCTCTGTTGGAACATCAAGAAGATACTTTCTTGTAACCGCATAAATGATCATAACCTGATACTGAACCGGCAAAGGCTTGTACTGAGGCTGCTTTAATACCTCCTTGATTCTTTCGCCCTGTGCCAGCTTCTCCTTGGTATCGGCGTCAAGCTCGGAACCGAACTGTGCAAAGGCTGCCAGTTCTCTGTACTGTGCCAGCTCCACACGGATAGGGCCCGCAATCTTTTTCATGGCCTTGATCTGTGCATCGCCACCGACTCTGGACACGGAAAGACCTGCATTTACTGCAGGGCGGAATCCTGAATTGAACATTTCTGTTTCCAAATAGATCTGTCCGTCTGTGATGGAAATTACGTTGGTAGGAATATAGGCAGACACATCACCTGCCTGGGTCTCGATGATGGGAAGTGCCGTCAGGGAACCTCCGCCGTATTCATCGCTCATGCGGGCTGCTCTCTCAAGAAGTCTTGAGTGAAGATAGAATACGTCACCGGGATATGCCTCACGTCCGGGGGGTCTTTTCAGAAGCAAGGAGAGTGTACGGTATGCAGCTGCATGCTTACTCAAATCATCATAGATGACCAGCACATCCTCTCCGTTCTCCATCCACTCTTCTCCTATCGCACATCCTGCATAGGGTGCGATATACTGTAAGGGTGCCAGTTCACTTGCTGTTGCAGCAACAACGGTTGTATAGGAAAGAGCACCAAACTCTTCCAATGTCTTAACGATAGAAGCGACGGTGGATGCCTTCTGTCCGATGGCAACATAAATACACTTTACACCCTGTCCCTTCTGATTGATGATCGTGTCAATGGCAATGGCTGTCTTACCGGTCTGTCTGTCACCGATAATAAGCTCTCTCTGCCCTCTTCCGATAGGTACCATGGAGTCGATCGCCTTGATACCGGTCTGAAGCGGTGTATCAACAGATTTTCTTGTGATAACACCGGATGCTACTCTTTCGATCTTACGGTACTTGTCTGTCTGGATGGGGCCTTTTCCGTCAATGGGCTGTCCCAGCGCATTCACAACACGTCCCAGCATCACATCACCGACGGGAACCTCAACCACTCGTCCGGTGGTCTTCACTGTGTCGCCTTCGTTGATGTTCTTGTTGCTTCCCAGAAGCACGGCACCTACATTGTCCTCTTCCAGGTTCAGTACCATGCCGTACACTTCACCAGGGAACTCAAGAAGCTCTCCCTGCATTGCATTTTCCAGACCATGTACACGTGCGATACCGTCAGCTACCTGAATGACAGTGCCGACATCTGATACTTCAAGCTCTGAAGCATATCTTTTGATCTGCTCTTTAATCACGGAGCTAATTTCTTCCGGTCTTAAATTCATGTATCTTACGCACCTTTCTGTTCTTTTTTATTTTACTGCTCGATTTTGGTTTTCAGCAGGGTTCTTCGCATTTCAAACAGCTTGGTCTTGATACTGCTGTCAACCACTCTGTCTCCGATGCGGATCACCATGCCGCCGATCAATTCTTCATCCACCATAAAATGCATTTCCATCTGCTTAAAGGATGTGGTGGCAAGAAGCTTTTCTTCTATTTCTTTCTGCTTTGCCAAACTCAGCGGAATCGCTGTCGTCACATAGGCAATACCGATGCCTTTCAGCTTTTTTACTTCATCAATAAAATAGTCGAGGATCGCATCGATCTCATCATATCTGTCCTTACTGACAACAAGGTGTAAAAAGCCGGAAAGCTCTTTGGAAATTCTTCCTTCAAAGACATCATCCAGAACCTTCAGCTTTTCTTCCTTCAGAATCTTGGGATGATTCATCAGCTTGTTAAAGTCCGGATTTTCCTTAAGCACTTCCCTAAGAGCCACAATCTCTGTAAGGAATGCATCTTCTCTGCCTTCCTCCACCGCCAGTTCAAACAAAGCTTCTCCATACGTTTTTGAAACTAGCTTAGCCATGTGCTCTCACCTATTTCTTTCAATGTTTCGTTTACAAGACTTTCCTGTACATTCGTATCAATGGAAGCCTTCACAATTTTTCCTGCCATCATGGATGCAATGACCACCATCTCGCGTTTCACATCGTCTGCAGCCTTCTTCTTTTCAAGCTCGGCTTCCACTCTGGCTCTCTCTATGATCCTTGCCGCTTCTTCCTTGGCGTCTGCCACGATCTTGTTTTCATTTGCAAGCGCCCGTTTTCTTGCATCGCTTAAGATTTCGTCCGCTTCCTTCTCGATGTTCTTCAGTTTGTCTTCATACTCCGTTTTCAGAGCGGCAGCATCCTCCATATCCTGAGCGGCGCTGTCCAGCTCTCCCTTAATCTTCTCCTGCCTTTTTTTCAGAAATTCCCTTGCAGGATTAAAAAGGAAGTAGGATGCAAATAAGAACAAAACGAAGATTGAAATCATCATCAGACCCGCGTCTGCAATCAACTGCAGATCCAGGTCAAATATTCTCGGTTCCATCCGTCAGCCTCCTTTCTGTTATTTTTTATCTGCCCGGAAGAATGCCTTCGGCATTCTTCTCCGGAAAATTTTTCCGGTTTTTAAGGTACAAGGGGCTTTACGAATAACAGAAGGATAGCAACCAGAAGACCATACAGACCTGTTGTTTCGGCAACTGCCTGTCCAAGTAACATGGTGGAAGTGATATCGGATTTTGCTCCGGGATTTCTTCCCACTGCTGCAGCGGCATGTCCTGCTGCAATACCCTGTCCTACACCGGGTCCGATACCGGCGATAACTGCCAGACCCGCACCGATTGCTGAGCAACCTAAGATAAAGTTAGTATTAAATTCCATTTTTGTTTCCTCCTTATGCTTTGAGCATTTTTATTCATTTTAATTTTCTTCTGTGGTACATGCATCCGTAATATACGTCATGGTCAGCATACAGAATACATAGGTTTGAATTGCTCCTGAGAACAAGTCAAAGTACACATGCAGTGCTGCGGGCCAGATAACGGCAAACTTATTAAGGAGTGCATAGATCAGTGCCATGATGGCTGTTCCCGATAAAATATTGGCAAACAGACGCAAGGACAATGAGATTGGTACGGCCAGATCGCTGATAATATTGATCGGCGCCCAGATCGGCCACGGCTCACACAATCCCTTAAGCACACCCGATACCTTCTGATGCTTAAACTTATTAAAGTGAATCAGCACAAAAGTAATAATGCCGAGTGCAAATGTCACACCGTAATCGGCTGTGGGTGGGCGAAGCCCGAGAAGACCCGATATGTTACTGGTCAGGATAAAGATAAAGATCGTACCGATATAATTGCGGAAATTAACGGCATATTTACCCATAACGCCGCCGATCATGCCATCCAGCATTTCCACGATCAGTTCCACCACATTCTGGAATGCGCCCGGAACTTCCGTTGCATGTCTGATTGCTCTGTTGGCAAACAGGCAGAATGCCATAATGATCAGCATGACGATTAAAACACAGACATGGGTTGTTGTGATCCATACGGTCTGTCCAAACAATTCATAAGAGAAAACCCCGTGTATCATAAAGTCCACAGATGTGCCTTCCGATAACAAGATTCCCTGCCCCATATTTTCACCTCCTTGCCTCCTGCTCATCTGCAGGTTCTTCTACTATAATTTCAGGGAGAATTTCTTCTCCGTAAAGCAATTTACTTATCTTTTTGGTAAAAGGCTGCATATACGCTGATATCTTAAGTCCCATGATGCCGAGAAAAACGGTAAGGGGATTTGCCACTCCGGAAACCGCTGTCAGAATCAGCACCAGAACGATGATCAGATATCTGATGATATTCTGTCTGCTTAAGTAACTTACGGCTCCCTTCTCTCCCAGATCAAGACCTCTGTCGAGTCCTCTCCACATATGAAAAGCAGCAAATGCGGCAGTCAGGATTCCAATCCACAGCCCTGCACTGTACTCTCCTCTTTTTGCAAAGGGCAATAAACAGAGCTGGCACAAAATGCCGAAGATCAGGATTCCCGTTTCCAGCTCAAATAAGGTTCTGTTCATCTTCAGAATGCGTGTTTTCATGCTCTGCCTCCCTGCCTTTTTTCTTCTCTTCGGAAGTATGCCTTCCTTTATGGAGATATGCCGAGTCGCTGCTCTGCTTTCCGAATATGTTTTTTGAAAAGCGGTAAATATTCCAAAAACCCGCCGCGGCCCCCACAAAAAACAGGATAATAACGAGATAGGAAGTTCCAAGTTTCTTATCTAAGAATATACCCAGAAAAGAACAGATAAGGACAGGAACCAGCATATTGATACCGAACTGTCCGATCATGGTCAAAGACTGATATACATTTCGATTGAATTTATGCATTCCTCTCCCTCTCAAAGGTACTCATCATAGCTTGAAAACGCCTTTACACATACTCTTATAGATTATACCCATTTTTTGCATTTATGTCTAGGAAAAAAGTTGACTTTCCAGTCATATAAGTGTAGTATTTTGAAAAACAGTTTGTCCATAAAGATTATATAAAATTTATGTGATATTTTCATAAACCAAAAGGAGGCATTATGACAAATCCTGTCCTGTACCGCAGACGACTGATTCCTGACGAATGTATTCCTCTTAAGGATGACCTGATTTTGGAGTGCAATGAAGAACGCATTGTTACTTCCTGGAATGCGATCCGTCCCAAAAAGGATCTCCATCACGGTTTTTCCTGTTATTTCCTCAAGGAAGGGTTTAAGGTAAGCAAGTTCTATTATGAAGACGGACGCCTTCTTTACTGGTACTGTGATATCGTGAGCTATGATTACTCGCCTACGGACAACAGACTGATGGTGACGGATCTTCTGGCCGATGTGATCATTTATCCTGACGGCTTTGTGAAGGTTGTTGATCTCGATGAGCTGGTGACTGCCTTGGAGTCCCGTGCCATCACCTTGGACACCTTGAAATCCTGTCTGAACAGACTCGACAGACTATTGAAGCTTATATATTCCGGAGGTTTTTCCGAACTGACCTCCCACATTGAAAAATATGCCGTTCAATAATCGTATTGCAAACAAAAATCCTGCTTCCGAAATAAGAAGCAGGATTTTTTTCATTTTAATAAAAGATATGTCCCCCGATCTGAATTCCCGTAAGTCCTTCTATGGGCGTTCTGAAGAACAGGCAATCGCCTACGGTGGTTGCTCCCGCCATCGCTTCATCCGCCGCTTTATAGCAGGCCTGTGTTGCATGATTTTCTGCCAGCGCAAGTGCAAGACGTCCGCTTGCCACCGGAGAAAACTGCTTGTTCTGATAAATGACTCCGACCACCGTATCTGGGAACACGGCACTCTTCACGCGGTTGATGACAACAGCTCCCACTGCTACCTGCCCGGAATAAGGCTGGTTGCCCGCCTCGCAGTAAATCAGATTGGCAAGAAGATATCTGTCCCCGTCCGCAAAAGTGATTTCGGAGATATCTCTCCATGTGGACTGCGCAGCCAGCTGGGACAGCCTTCTCTCTTCCTCCAGCTGCTTCTGGAGCTGTGCAATATTGTTGTTTTGCTCCTCCAGCTGCTTTTCGTAGGCCAGCATCTCCTGCTCCGTCTCCGAAATCTGATGCTGATAGTCGGAGATCTGCCCGGAGGTCTGGCTTACCAGTCCCGCTACACGGCTCTGTTCTGCCTCCACCTTGGTCTTCAAGTCATCCAGATCTTTCTTTTCCGATTCCAGTCTTGCTTCCTTATCTTCAATGGAAGCTCTGGTCTCCTGATATTCCGTAAGCTGCTTTCTGTCATAGGCAGACAACTGTTCAATATAGTCATTGCGGTTCAAAAGATCCGAAAAATTGGCCGAGCCAAAAAACATTTCAAGCAGAACATAATCACGTTTTTCATACATGAACTGTATCCGCTTTTTCATCGCCTCATACTGTTCTTCTTCCACCTGCTTTGCTTCTTCAAGCTCCTTACCGGTCTGTTCAATTTCGGCTTCCTTATCCTCAATTTTCTGTTCCAGATCTGCCAGATTGTTGCTGACCTCGGTAAGATCATTGTTCAGGCTGTTCAATTGACCCTTGAGCCCTTCTGTCGTATTTTGAAGGTCGTTCAATTCATCCTTTGTAGAGTCAATGGCCTCTTCCGTTTTCTCTTTTTCCTCTTTCGCCTGATTCAGCTTTTCTTCCGTATCTTTTATATCCGCATAAACAGTTGTGGGAACGGCGCATGCAAGCAAGGCAACCGCCGTAAGTACGGCAATCCACTGTTTTCCTGCTCGCTTCAAACGTCTCACCGCCTTATCTGTCTTCAATTACTTGGTACCAAAGATCCTGTCCCCGGCATCTCCGAGTCCCGGCACAATATAACCGTGATCATTCAGTTTCTCATCTAATGCACCGATATAAATATCCACATCCGGATGCGCCTCCTGCATTGCCTTTACTCCCTCAGGCGCAGCAATGATACACATAAAATGAATGTTCTTACATCCCTTCTCCTTCAGCATCTGAATCGCTGCCACGGAGGAACCACCGGTAGCCAGCATGGGATCTACCACGAAAATTTCTCTCTCTGCACAGTCTGCAGGTAATTTACAATAATACTCCACAGGTTTTAAGGTTTCGGGGTCACGGTAAAGACCAATGTGTCCCACCTTTGCGGCAGGGATAAGAGTAAGCATACCGTCCACCATACCCAGTCCTGCACGGAGAATAGGTACTACTGCCATCTTCTTTCCCTTTAGCTCTTTCACTGTAGTCTCACAGATAGGAGTCTGGATTTTTATCTCCGAAAGCTGCAGATCTCTTGTCGCTTCATAACAGATCAGCATGGCGATCTCGCTTACCGTTTTCCGGAAATCCTTTGTTCCCGTGTCAGTCCTTCTGATATAACCGATTTTGTGCTGGATCAGCGGATGATCCATAATAACTGTTCTTGCCATTTTTTCTACCTCCGTATTTTTATTTTTCTATCTTTGAAATTCTTCTGATATGATTTTCTCCCTGTGAAAATTCCGTATCCAAAAAAGTATCCACAATTTCCAAAGCCAGATTTTTCCCTGTGATGCCACCACCAAGCGCCAGCATATTGGCATCATTGTGAAGTCTTGTCATTTTGGCCAGATAAGGATCCGTGCAAAGAGCACAGCGAACGCCTTTCACTTTGTTTGCTGCAATGGAAATGCCGATTCCGGTCGTGCAGACAACAATTCCTCTGTCACAGGTACCATCCGCAACTGCCTCAGCAGCCGCTCTTCCGAAATCCGGATAATCACAGGAGCTCTTGTCAAAGCACCCAAAATCCTTCACTTCCAAGCCTCTTTCCTTTAAATGCTCCATGACCTGCAACTTCAGATCGTATCCGCCATGGTCACTTCCAAGTGCTATCATCACACTTTCCTCCTTATATGATCTCTATTTTTTATCAGGTGAAGTAACACGCACCACCTGATGTCCTGCTGCCTTCAAAAGCCTGTTCATAATAGCCTGTCCGATTCCCTCATGGGGAAAAGACTCCGCAAACATGACCTGTACCTCATCATCATCAAATTCCCGAAGAATTCTGAAAAGATGTCTGGCAATTTCCTCTTCGTTCTGCCGCTTGCCGGCGCTCTTCACATCTCCGCCCAGGTATTTTGCAGCAGTTTCGTCTGTGGCAATCACACCGGTTTTGATTCCTTCTTTCTGAAGCGTTTCCACTTGATCGTTAATGTATTCCACCACCGCCGAAGGCTCACCTTCCACAATGGTCAGATTTCCCTTCGGAGCATAGTGCCTGTACTTCATCCCCGGTGCTTTGGGAGCCTGTCCGGAATGATTGTCAATGATTGTTTTGTCAACATCCACCTGACCAATAGCTTCCTCCAGCATTTCCTCCGTGATATAGCCGGGGCGCAGAATCGTGGGTCTGCTTTCCGAAAGATCGATAATCGTAGATTCAAGACCGATATTGACTTCACCGCCGTCAATAATCATCTCTATCTGTCCGTTCAGATCCTCGATCACATATTTTGCCACAGTAGGGCTTGGCCTGCCGGAACGATTTGCACTGGGCGCTGCCACATAACCTCCTGCAGCATCAATCAGTGCTCTTGCCGTCCTATTGGAGGGCATTCTCACCGCCACCGTATCAAGTCCTCCGGTAGTGGCATAAGGAACCACATCTGACTTGTTAAAGATCATGGTAAGCGGTCCCGGCCAATACTTTTCGGCCAACAGATAAGCTTCCCTCGGTATCTCCCTTACGATTTTAGGCAATGCACCCATGTTGGAAATATGCACGATCAGCGGATTGTCCGAGGGGCGCCCCTTTGCCGCGTATATCTTAGCGGAAGAATTCTCATTCAGGGCATCTCCCCCAAGTCCATAAACCGTTTCCGTGGGAAAGGCTACCAGACCACCTTTTTTCAAAATTTCACCGGCCTCTCTGATGGCCTCTGTATCTATGTTATTTTCGTCAATTTTCAGGATTTTGGTATTCATATATTTTCCTTCTTTATTACCAAGTATACTCTATCACATTTTTTTCTGTTTGACTAGTAATGCATATTGATATATTTCATGACGCCCATATGAATATTCCATGCCAGTTTCTCCTGATAATAGGGCGTCACCAGTTTCTCAGCCTCCGCCCTATTGGAAAGAAAGCCGCACTCCACGATCACAATGGTCCTCTTTGTCTTTTTCAGAAGGTAATAGCTGTCATTTCCTTTTGCCTGACGATTATTTTCCATATCCAGAAAACGGAGCTGTTCCTGCAGCAGCTCTGCCAGTTCTTTACTCTTCTCACTGGTCTGATAAAAAAAGACCTGGGCTCCTTTCACATATTCCTCATGGTAGCTGTTCTGATGAATGCTCACAACGAGCACTGGATCAGCTTCCTCGATAATGGCAAGACGCCGCTTCATGTCCTGGACTTTTTTATTGGATGCCCCTTCATCGTAAAGACCATTTTCATCCTCTCTTGTCATGACCACTTTAATGTCCTCCGCCTCCAGAAACTTTTGCAGCATTCCGGCAATCTGCAGATTGATATCTTTTTCCAATGCATTGTTGACACCCACTTTCCCGGGATCGGATCCTCCATGTCCCGCATCTATCACCACACAGATCTGTCCCTCTTTGTTTTCTCTTTCCTTCTCCGCTTCCGCCGCCCGTTCTGACAGCATGCTTCCGGAAGAAACGTAAGCAGCTCCCTCCCTTGCTATAATAAACATGGAAACCAGCAAAATACCGGACATTGCCAGTCTCAAAATTCTGTTTTGGTTCTCCGTCATGGTCTCATTCCACCATATGTATTTTCATATTATACATATGAAAAAATAGCTGCAGATATAACTCTGCAGCTACCTTTATCTTGCACACTTCTCTTCTGTTTACTGATTGAGATAGGTTTCTATTTCATCCCAGATTTCCGGTTTTTCAAAGCCCAGCCTCCAGGCTGCCACTCCGCCGATTCCGTATTTTTCCATGATATTCAGCTTGACCCGGATCGATTCCTCATCCTCAAGCCATACCTGATACAGCGTATCGCCCGATGTATATTCACCATAATTCTGGCATGTCTCCTCATTCCACTCCACATCTATGTTATGTGCCGCCACATATTCCTCCGCCATTTCCATTCCCACAGCCTGGCTGCTGATGGAGCTGCCGGTGGTCTCCCATATCCTAGTGTAAAAGGGAATGGCATTGATTACTTTATTTGCAGGGACCTGGCTGACCGTATCGGCAATACCGTTTTCCACATAATTAATAGAAGCCACACTTCCTGCCTCAGGGCTTCCGGCATAATGTTCATCATAACCCATGATGATCACATAATCTGCCACAATCCCCTGTTCTCTTCTGTCATAATGATCCGTATAACCGGTGGGGACATAATTGTCCACGGACAGAACAATACCGTTCTTTCTGCAGGAGACGGATAATTCCCTGATAAACTCGATATAATGCTCCCCGCAGTCCATACTGATCTGTTCAAAATCCACATTGATGCCGTCGATACCATACTGCTGTACCTCTGCCACAAGCGCATCGATCAGTTTTCTCCTGGTGGTTGTGGAAGAAAGGATCTGATACATATCAATGCTGTCCTTATATTCGATATTTTCTACAAGAGCCCATACCTCCAGTCCCATACCGTGAGCCTTTTCCACATAATCCGCGGAGGCAAAACTGGTAAAGTTTCCTTCATTGTCCGAAAGCTTAAACCAGGTAGGCGAAATCACATTCAATCCTTTTGTATTTGCCGTTACACTTTGCAGCGTATCATTTCCGGCCGTTCCTGCCACCACATGCCACCCGAGATTAATCTTATAATCTCTGGTGAGAGATGTATATTCAGGTTCTGTATAGTCCGTAACCGGTATGGGCAGTTCACTCCTGGTATTGTCAAGACGTTTGTTTTCCACATAACCAATCACGGAGTCTGCAGTCTTCACTTTTGTCCAGGTTTCCATCTGCTCCAAAACAGTTACCTTATCACCCTTTGCCACATCTGTAAGAATCGGGCTTTTTACGCCGCCCTTCTCCCTTACCTGTGTGTTCTTTTTGATGGAAGCGACCTGCATCTCCTCCCACTGTGTATCAATTTGTACACGATTTGGATCCGTAAACACCTCATAGCCAAAATTCGTGTACTGCTTTACATAATCCACTGCCAAATAAAGCTTCTCTCCTTCATATCGGGCAATGGTATATCCCAAATCCTCACTGCCGTCCTCCGTCTCTTTTACGGAGCTTCCGATGACTACCTTCACAATGTCCTCGGGAAGTGTATACAGCAGAAGGTCCTCATTTCTGTCCATATAAAATCTGTCGTTCAAATATTTGTGAACTGTATCCAGATCCAGATACCAGGTTCCGTCAATCACTTTTGCCCGTTCTTCCACAATCTCGTTCTGAAGCACGATGGCAGCGTCTTCGGAATCACTGATATGATAATAGGCATTCAGATCTGCCCGTTCCTTGGAATAAGAATATTTTTCTATGATCTTACCTCCGAAGCTTAAGCCTCCTATTATTATAATAAGGGCAATTGCAATCAATATGGGAACTACTTTTTTCTTCATATATGATATCCTCCAATCGCCCTATATTATAACAAACTATTACTTTATCGTCATTACAAATTTTGACTTTTTTCACGCCGGTAATTTCTGTCATTTTTTCCGGCAGATGTCTATTTTCAGTATGGTGTTTTATGCTTTTTGATCGCTATACGGGGGTTATGCATGCGCTCAGATCTCTTTGACAACCGCCGGAAAAATTTAGCAGGAGGCTAATCCAGAGAAATCCTGTCATATCTGATTTCTTTTATTCTTCCCTCTTTGTCGGTCACATAATCAGGCATATACAGAGTGTCTTCCCTGACGCAGTTTTGTTCAATGCTTTCAGAAGAAGCCGGTGTACCGTCCATATAGAGTCTGATACCTGCTTCTTCCCATTTTTTCAGTCTCTGTACAAGGGAATCTGAATACTTTTCATTCATTTCAGCCATATTTGCTCCCATCTGTCTTTTCGTTTGCATGTTCCGGTCTTCCAAAAGGAGTCGTGATATGTTTATGCCGAAAAACAAATAAACTCAAAGACTGATTATAGATTTTTATTCATGACAATAATAAAATAATAGCTGAGATGCCGGACAGGTATCAAAATCAATTACTGCTTAGCGAATTTTCCGTGAATTATAACAGTGAAATACTGCCGGTGATTTTTCGCGACAGGCACAATCATTAAGCCTGTAAGACTGCCTTCTTAAAACCAATTCGGAATAAAATGTGTGAATGTCACATCACAAAGAATCATATAAAATAAGAAGGAAAGATTGAAGTCGGCTTCACCAACTTCAATTGATTTTATTTGCTTTGAAAAAAATGTAAAATACTGTATCCCATGCCTCCTCCTGATACATGATTTATCCGGAAGCATCTCATGTGCACATTGTAGTAGTTATTCCCATATTTTTCAAGCAGTTTTATAGTTTTTTTATATATTTTTCACAAACAATTATATTGTAGCCTCATATAGAAGGAAATTTATTAAATTTTCTTAAACACCTGCCTGTCCTATTGACTAAAATGGGTCCAAAGTATAAAGTATAGATACATTAAGTTTGTTGTCACCAACCGGTGGGACAGCAGTATCTTAATAGTAAGGATGTGATAATTATGAAAATAGAAAAAGTAAATGATCATCAGATTCGATGCACTCTCACCAGAGAAGATCTGGCAGACAGAGAATTAAAATTGAGCGAGCTGGCTTACGGCACTGAAAAAGCGAAAGATCTGTTTCGCGATATGATGCAGCAGGCCTCTTATGAATTTGGATTTGAAGCAGAGGATATCCCCTTAATGATAGAAGCAATTCCCTTAAACTCTGAATGTATTGTTCTCATCATTACCAAGGTGGAGGATCCGGAGGAGCTTGATACCCGTTTCTCCAAATTTGCTCCGTCCGTTCATGAAGACAATGACTTGGCAGAAGATGTTCTCGACACGATCACGGAAGGAGCCGACGACGTCCTCGATTTGTTCAAGAAGATCCAGAACCGCCATGCGTCATCTTCCGGCCAGGAAGCAGGCGATACGGAACCCTGTGTGGATTCCGGTGCTGCAAGACGTTCCCTCAAGGATGCTTTACAGAAAAAAATTGCCGAGAGTGCCGAATCCATGGAGCTCACAAAGCTTTATGCTTTTTCCTCTCTCCACGAGGTAATTATGCTCTCCCATGTACTTTCCGGCTATTACAACGGAAACAATTCCCTCTACAAGCAGGAGGACAGTTCCTATATTCTTGTGCTTTCCAAGAGTGGGCACACTCCGGTGGAATTCAATAAAATCTGCAATATTCTTTCTGAGTACGGCAGCATGGTGAAATCCGCCACGGCTTCAGAAGCTTATTTTGAAGAGCATTTTGAGCCCATCATTAAAGACAATGCTCTGCAGTCTTTATCCTCTGTCTAAATGATATTGGAATTTATTTTGGATCAGAAATGACGCACATTTTCTTTCGGGGAAATGTGCGTTTTTTTGTGTATTTTCTTATGGAATATCTTGGTTTTTGGAGAATTAAATGATAAAATAGGAAAATAAATCATAATTTAAAATAGAAGGGAATAGTATCATGACCATGTATGCAACTTTTTGGGCGCTTGTTCCGCCCATCGTAGCCATTTTGCTGGCTCTCATCACCAAAGAGGTTTACAGCTCTTTATTTATCGGAATCGTAGTAGGAGGACTTTTCTATTCCGGATTTTCCTTTGAAGGGACGCTGACACATATTTTTAACGACGGTTTTGTGGCTGTCCTTTCCGATTCCTACAATGTGGGAATCCTGATTTTCCTGGTTATCTTAGGTGCCATGGTAAGTTTGATGAACCGGGCGGGCGGAAGCGCTGCTTTCGGTCAGTTTGCCAGAAAAAAAATCAAAACCAGAGCCGGCGCACAGCTTGCAACCATAGCGCTTGGCGTTCTGATCTTCATCGATGATTATTTTAACTGCCTTACCGTGGGAAGTGTTATGCGTCCCGTCACCGATGAACATAAGGTATCACGCACCAAGCTTGCTTATCTGATTGATGCTACTGCAGCTCCCATCTGTATCATTGCCCCCATTTCTTCCTGGGCGGCTGCCGTGTCCGGCTTCGTAGAGGGGGAGGACGGTTTTTCCATCTTTCTCAGTGCCATACCTTATAATTTTTACGCCCTGCTAACCATCGTTATGATGATTGGACTTGTTCTCATGAATGTGGATTTCGGTCCCATGAAAAAATATGAAGAAAACGCGGCAAAGGGAGATCTTTTCTCGGATGAATCCGGAGCCGTACAGAGTGAGGAGCCTGTTTCCTCCAAAGGAAAAGTCATCGATCTGCTCATTCCCATCATCACATTGATTATCTGCTGTGTCATCGGTATGATTTACACAGGAGGCTTCTTTGAAGGTGCAGACTTCATTACAGCCTTTTCCAACTCCGATGCCTCTGTGGGGCTTGCACTGGGCAGTATCTGCGCTATGCTGATCACGATCATTATCTATCTGATCCGCAGAGTTTTAAGCTTTTCGGAATGTATGGAATGTCTGCCTTCCGGCTTTAAGGCAATGGTTCCCGCGATTTTGATCCTGACCTTTGCGTGGACCTTAAAGGCCATGACGGACAGCCTTGGCGCCAAAGAATTTGTGGCTGCTGCTGTAGAGCAGACCGCAGGCTCCTTCATGAATTACCTGCCTGCCATCATTTTCCTGGTTGGCTGTTTCCTGGCTTTTGCAACCGGAACCTCCTGGGGAACCTTCGGTATCCTGATTCCCATTGTCGTTGCCGTGTTTGCAAATTCCAATCATGAGCTGATGATCATTTCCATCTCTGCCTGTATGGCCGGCGCTGTTTGCGGTGATCACTGCTCTCCCATTTCGGATACCACAATCATGGCAAGTGCCGGAGCCCAGTGCAAACATATCAATCATGTAAACACGCAGCTTCCCTATGCCATCATCGCTGCAGTGATTTCCTTTATCACCTATATTATTGCAGGTTTTGCACAGAGTGCTCTGATCTCTCTTCCCATCGGTATTGTCCTGATGCTGGGAACCCTGTTTGTGATCAAGAAACTCTCATCCGGAAAGAACGTTTCCCAATAAGTATCAGCAGATTACACACCTATGCCTCAAGGCATACATAGAAATAAAAGAGAAAGCCTCCAAAAGCACATCTCCATTAGGGGATGACGCTCCGGAGGCTTTTTCCATCGATATGATAACTCTTTACAGAGCTGCAATCTTAGCCATTAAATCATTGATATCCATGCCATGAACCATAGCTGCTTCTTCCAGGCTTTCTGCCTGTGCGGAAGGACATCCGAGACAGTGCATTCCTGCTTCCATAAGAATGGGTGCAACGTTAGGATTTGTTCTTAAGATCTCACCGATTGTCATTTCTTTGGTTATCTGTGCCATTTCACGTACCTCCTTCAAAAATTGCTTTCAAACAGTTACAGTATAATACTTTGCCCCATTTCTGACAAGAGTAGTGATTCCGAAAAACATTTTAGTGAATATTTCTAAATTTTTTGTAAAAATCCCATTTTGTTTGTAAAAAAGTACATTTCCTTGCTTGACTGTTACTCCTCTTGTAACCTATAATGAAGATACAAAAAAAGCATAATTTTTATGCTCATACAATAGAAGGCAAAAGTCTTCTATTGAAAAATAAATATTATTATAATAAATAGGAGGCTTACACAAAATGAGACCAGAATGGAATGATTTTGTAGGCGGCAAGTGGGACAAGGAAATCAACGTACGTGATTTCATCCAGAGAAACTATACTCCTTATGACGGAGACGATTCCTTCTTGGCAGGACCTACACAGAACACCAAAGACTTATGGCAGATGGTGCTTGACTTACAGAAAAAGGAACGTGAAGCAGGCGGCGTTCTTGACATGGATACCAAGGTAGTATCTACCATTACATCACATGGCCCCGGCTATCTTGACAAGAGCAAGGAAACAATCGTTGGTTTCCAGACAGATAAGCCCTTCAAGCGTTCTCTCCAGCCTTACGGCGGTATCAGAATGGCAGAAAAGGCTTGCGCTGACAACGGCTACGAAGTAGATCCCGAAATCAGCGAGTTCTTCTCAACACACAGAAAAACTCACAATGCCGGATGTTTCGATGCATACAATCAGGAAATGAGAGCATGCCGTTCCGCACATATCATCACAGGTCTTCCTGATGCTTACGGACGTGGACGTATCATCGGTGACTACAGACGTGTTGCTCTGTACGGTATCGACAGACTGATCGAAGACAAGCAGGCACAGAAGGATTCCACAGGACGTGTTATGACAGATGACGTTATCCGTCTTCGTGAGGAGCTTTCCGAGCAGATGACAGCTCTTAAGATGATGAAGGAAATGGCTGCATCTTATGGCTGTGACATTTCCAAGCCCGCTGCTAACGTTCAGGAAGCTATTCAGTGGACATACTTCGGATACTTATGTTCCGTTAAGGAGCAGAACGGTGCAGCAATGAGTCTTGGACGTACTTCTACTTTCCTTGACTGCTATGCACAGAGAGACTTAAAGAACGGAACCTTTACAGAAGAGCAGATCCAGGAATTCGTTGATCACTTTATCATGAAGTTACGTTGCGTTAAATTCGCTCGTACACCTGAATACAACCAGATCTTCGCAGGTGACCCTGTATGGGTAACAGAATCCTTAGGCGGTGTTGGTGTTGACGGACGTCACATGGTAACAAAGATGAGCTTCCGTTACTTACACACATTAACCAACTTGGGACCCAGCCCTGAACCCAACTTAACAGTTCTCTGGTCTACAAGACTTCCTGAGAACTGGAAGAGATACTGTGCAAAGATGTCTATCCAGACTTCTTCCATCCAGTATGAGAACGATGATCTTATGAGAGTTACCCACGGTGATGATTACGGTATCGCATGTTGTGTATCCTCCATGGTTATCGGTAAGGAAATGCAGTTCTTCGGCGCAAGAGCAAACGTTGCTAAGTGTCTGCTCTATGCTTTAAACGGTGGTATTGATGAAGTTACCAAGAAGCAGGTTGGTCCTAAGTATCGTCCTGTTACCGGTGATGTTCTTGATTATGATGATGTAATGAGCAAATTTATCGACATGCTTGAATGGCAGGCAGATGTATATGTAAATACTCTGAATATCATCCACTATATGCATGATAAATACTGCTATGAAAGAGCTGAGATGGCACTTCATGACAGAGATGTTAAGAGATACTTCGCAACAGGTGTTGCAGGTCTTTCCATCGTTGCTGACTCCTTATCTGCTATCAAGTATGCTAAGGTAGAGCCCATCAGAGATGAAGACGGAATCATCGTTGACTTCAAGACAACAGGTGAATTCCCTAAATACGGTAACGATGATGACCGTGTTGACTCCATCGCTCAGGAAGTTGTACACAAGTTCATGACAGCAATCAGAAGACATCACACTTACAGAAACGGTGTTCCTACAACATCCATTCTTACCATCACTTCCAATGTAACATATGGTAAGGCAACAGGTAACACACCTGACGGACGTAAGAAGGGACAGCCTTTCGCACCCGGTGCTAACCCGATGCACGGACGTGATACTCACGGTGCAGTAGCATCCTTATCTTCTGTATCCAAGCTTCCTTTCAATG
>JAGAQU010000037.1 GCA_017622575.1 Lachnospiraceae bacterium | reverse complement strand
AGTGGTGTTACAGCAAAGGTCGCTGAAAACCTATCTGAAGCTATTGGCGCAGATTTGTCTGAGATTCAGCCGAAAATCCCTTATACCAAAGCTGACCTTAACTGGATGGACAAATCCTCACGCAGTTCTGTGGAGATGAGCGACCACTCTTCCAGACCTGAAATTATGTCTGTATCGGGTAACATGGAAGAGTATGACACCATTTTTGTAGGCTTCCCAATTATTATACCGTTTTATTAAGAATTAGTATGAAACCATTTTATCAAGAGCTAGTATAAAACCTCAGAAAATGGCTGGACGATCTGTCCTGACATTTCCTGAGGTTCCCACGGCACCGCAGTGCCGTGCATCCTAAAAATCACTTCCGGCAACCAAACCAGCTACCGGAAGTACAAAAAATCTTTATTTTATTTCACTGTCCACTTGACGGGGAGCAGTTCCGCCTAGCCGGAGGGTTCTGCTATTCTTGAACATATTGTTGCAGATACTGCAAATCCAGCACAAAAATCCGCTGGCCATGCAGATCGATGATCCCATCCTCCTTTAAGCGGTGCAGGATGCGGTTTACGCTGTTTCGGGTGGAAATGCCGCAGAATCCAGCAATATCCTCATTGGTAATGGGGAAATCGATGAGCCATCCGTTTTCTTGCTGTTTTCCAAATTGTTTAACTAAGGTGCAGAGGAATGCACAGACGGCACCTGTTTTCCCATTCATAATCATCATCTGCTGCTGTCTGAGCGATTCACCAAGCTTGAAGCGATAATATTCTTTTACATAATCCTGTAATCGCTTATCTTGGTTAACATAATTCCAAAACTCAACTCTGGGTATTTTAAAAAAAGAAGCCTCCTCTGTTTCGATACGGACATTAAAAGGGGCAGAGGTATAGCTGCTCACTTCATCCCGAAGCAGGGAAATGATATCAGGGCCTTGCAGATAAGCAAGATTAAATTCCCTTCCATCTTTGAGAATAATGCTGGTTTTTATAACTCCTTCTTTGAGAACATAGGTGTATTGCTGCTCCAACCCATAATAAGTCAGGTAGGTATGGTGTTTACGGGTAATTGTGGGGATATTTTTCTGAGTCAAGAAAGACAAAAGATAGGCGTTGTCCATTCGGAATCTCCTTATTGTTTTACTTTTCTATATTAAAAATTAAGATATTAACAAATGTTACTATCAAATGTGGTTTTTTCCCTTTCAAAAACATTCTATACTCTAAAAGAACTTAGAAAGGAGCAATGAATTATGTTTGAAATGGAAGTGCCGTATGACAAAAGAAAAATGCGGATCAGTATGGCAGACGAAAATTTTGCCGGCATGCTTGTTGGCAGACAGAGCGACTATGTCAGTGAGAAAAGCGAAAAGGAAATTGTTGAGGAATCTCTGGACCATGTCATTGGTTCACAGAGCTTAGAGGAACTTGCAAAAGGGAAGAAGGACATTGTCATTATTAGCTCTGATCACACTCGTCCCGTTCCGTCTAAAATCATTACACCGATCCTTCTTCGCAGAATCCGAAGTGTATCGCCGGGTGCAAGAATCCGGATCCTGGTTGCAACTGGATTCCACCGTCCGAGCACAAAGGAAGAACTGATCAGCAAATACGGCGAAGAAATCGTTGAAAATGAAGAAATCGTCATGCACATTTCAACAGATGACAGCGCCATGAAAAAAATCGGAACCCTGCCAAGTGGCGGTGAATGCATCATCAATCGGATTGCAGCTGAGGCTGATCTTCTGATTGCCGAAGGATTTATTGAAGCGCACTTTTTTGCGGGATTTTCAGGAGGAAGAAAGTCCGTCCTTCCCGGTGTTGCTTCTTATAAAACGATCATGGCAAACCACAGCGGAGAATTTATTAATGATAAGTGTTCCCGTACCGGAAACCTGATGCATAACCTGATTCATGAGGATATGGTTTATGCCGCAAGGAAAGCAGGACTTGCCTTTATCATCAACGTGGTTTTAAACGGAAATCATAAGATCATCGGCTCCTTTGCGGGTGATATGGAGAAAGCGCACGAGAAGGGGTGCGATTTTGTGCGCTCTCTGGCGAGCGTGAAAAAGCTGGACTGTGACATTGCCATTTCCACAAATGGCGGATATCCTCTGGATCAGAACATTTATCAGGCAGTCAAGGGAATGACTGCCGCAGAGGCAACGCTTCCCGAAGGTGGCGTTATCATTATGGTCGCAGGTTGCCGTGACGGCCATGGGGGACAGGGATTCTATGATAATGTTGCAAATGTAAAGGATCCAAAGGAATTCCTGGAACAGGCTATTCATACCCCCAGACTTGAGACGGTTCCGGAACAGTGGACCAGCCAGATTCTTGCCCGGATCCTGGTGCATCATAAAGTGATTTTGGTGTCAGATCTTGTAGACCCCAAGCTAGTTTCCGGATTGCATATGGAACTGGCATCCACCATTGATGAGGCACTGGAAAAGGCCTTTGCACTCAAGGGAAGGAATGCAAAGGTTGTAGTTATTCCTGATGGCCTTGGTGTCGTTGTAGAAGGATAATTGCAGAAGAGAGAGAAAGGATAATCAAGATGTTACATAATATCATGGCAGAGTTTCTGGGAACGGCCCTGATGATTTTATTTGGCGTGGGCGTTCACTGCGATGAAGTACTGAATAAGACAAAGTACCGGGGAAGCGGACATTTATTTGCAATTACTACTTGGGGATTTGGCATTACCGTTGTTCTTTTCGTTTTTGGAGGTGTTTGCCTCAATCCTGCAATGGCATTGGCTCAGGCAATTCTGGGCATGATCTCCTGGAAATGCTTTATTCCCTATTGTGTTGCAGAATTTCTCGGGGCACTTTGTGGAGCTTGCATTGTCTATGTTATGTATGCGGATCATTTTAAAGCAAGTGAGGGCGTGGTAGATCCAGTTGCAATCCGAAATATCTTTTCCACGAACCCCAATATCCGAAATCTTCCCAGGAATTTCTTTGTAGAGGCGTTTGCGACATTTGTGTTTTTGTCTTCCGTTCTGGGGATCGCCCATACTTCGGAAGAAATTCTTCCCATTGGCGTAGGTATCTTGGTATGGGCAGTAGGCATGGGACTTGGAGGCCCAACTGGATTTGCCATGAACCAAGCCCGTGACTTGGGTCCGCGCCTGGCATATACGTTGCTACCCATTCAGAATAAAACGGATAACGACTGGCAGTATGGATTGCTTGTTCCCGGCATTGCACCTTTCGTCGGCGCGGTATGCGCGGCAGTATTTGCAAAAGGATTTTTGGGAATGTGATTTATGATATTAGGCTCAACTCTTGATATGGGGGTTGGGCCTTTTCTT
>JAGAQU010000036.1 GCA_017622575.1 Lachnospiraceae bacterium | reverse complement strand
GCGTGTACGATATGCCGTGATGCAGGAGCAGTTTAAAAATACTTTCCGGGAACTTGAAGTATATTACTGTTATGGTAAAGCCGGATGCGGTAAAACAAGGTCAATCATGGAACGATATGGTTATGAAAACGTAAGCCGTATTACTGATTATAAACATCCCTTTGATAACTATAAGGGACAGGATGTGATCATCTTTGAAGAGTTCCGAAGCTCCTTAAAGATTCAGGATATGCTTAATTATCTTGATGGTTATCCTTTGGACTTGCCTTGTAGATATAATAATAAAGTTGCTTGTTTTACCAAGGTGTATATTATTAGCAATATACCGCTTAATGAGCAGTATACCGATGTTCAGCGTAACTATGAAGAAACATGGAAGGCTTTTCTTAGAAGAATAAAGCAGGTGCTGTTCTATAGTGATAAAGGTATTAAGAAAATGACAGTGGAAGAATATAGACACGGCTGGCATGATATTGAAGAAAGTGATGAAAAATTACCATGGGAAAAGTAATAGGAATATGTGTCCTTGATCCTTGTTTTTATTGTTGTTGTTATGATCCTGATTGTGGCTGTACTATACCGCCTGATCTTTTACCGTTTGTATGTCCGTATTCACCTGAACTAACTATGGAAGATTTCGAAAATATTAAAGGAGAGTGATTATTTTATGCATTTTACATATCGTGATTTTATGAGATTATGGAAATCATTTAATTATTTGTCACCTATGCAGTATGGTATTTCATTATCATATAAGTATAAGGGAAAGAAGAAGATTTGTAAAAAGTGAGGTGATTAATAATGTCTCGTGTTGTTAAACTTGATCTAGATCATTTGATTGCTGATTTGGAGATTAGTGTTTCCTGTTATGATGAAGATACTGGAGAAGCATATATTAAATTTGATGATGTTGTAGCAGTTATTGATACTTATGAGGAAGGTGATGAATATGTAGAATAAAGAGGGCTGATGCCCTCTTTTACTTTTTATAGCTTAAAAAATTTATTCTGTAGTTTTTTCTTTTTTTGCCATATTTCTTACTTCTTCAATGGCTTTTTTTACTTCGTCCATGTTTTTGCAACCTGCGAACTTATCAGCTACAAGGTTTAATATTACTTCCATTTGTTTATCTGTCATTTTCTCACACATAGCCATGCCCCTTTCTATAGGGATATTATAGGCTTTCTCCTTTCTCTTCGTCAATGATCTTCTTTTATGAATGTAGAATATTCATTGTTTCCCACTCTTTCTAATATATAACCACTCTCAAATAAAAAACGTCTTGTTAGAGTTTCCTCTAGTTCCATTAATTTTTTATGTAATTTTTCAAGTTCCTTAGAATCATCCGGCATAGTCATATATTTATTATATGTCTCCACATATTCAGCCTGTAATTTATCTGTATCGCTCATTCTCATATTTGTTTCCTTTCTCCCTGTCAATGTTAATCTTCTAGTAAAAAATCTATTTGGTTGTTAATTTCTTCTACAACTACATTGTAGGTTATTGCATTGATAAATAATTTTCTTGCTAATGCTTTAGAAATTTCTCTTTCTTCTGCAATTTCATTAATTAAATAATCGGATACTTGTTTCAATGTAAAATCTTCTAAGTCTTTCATTTTTTCGTTTCCTTTCCGGCTGTCGCCTTTAAATTGATTTTGGGTTTTGTTTGTGGTGCTTGCTCCGTATGTAGTTTTTTATCAGTTTTTCTGTTCTCATCTCCTTCCTTGTATGTTTTGATTTTGGTATGTTGCCCGTGTCTGCTTTGCTCGGGTGTTTTATTATCAGGATTGGAAAAGAAATCAAGGAAAAATCTTTGATTTTAATAAAAAATTTTTTGATTCTTTTTCAAAAAATTTTATGATCCTTTATTTCTTTGAAAATTCTGATATACCCGGTTCAGCAAACAGACAGGCAATATACAAAAATCAATACAAGGCAGGAGTGAAGAAAAACTGATAAAAAACGGTCGTCTTAGATAGCTTTCTGTGTAGCCACATAAAATAAAGACTTTGTAAAGGGCACGGAGTGTTTATATACCCTTTATAAAGTCTTTGTTTTATGACATCCTCGAAAAAAGGAAGGGGAATGTATATGGGAAACTACATAACAGAAGGACAACGTTATAAAATAGAAATACTGCTTGAGGAAAAATATACTGTCAGTGAAATATCTAAGATACTTGGAATAAAGTATAATACTCTCTATAAAGAAATTAAAAAAGGAACTGTAAAGCAGATAGATACTCATTTACGGGAACTTTATGTGTATAAAGCAGACTATGCACAGATGCTTTATAATAATTCAGTTTGTAACCGGGGAAGAAATTTAAAGATAGGCTCGGATCATGAGCTTGTTGCTTATATTGAAGATATGGTTAAAAATAAGAAATACTCCCCGGAAGCTCTCCTGCTCCACGCAGAGAATGAGGGAATGGAATTTAAAACGAAACTTTGCTATAAGACTATATATAATTATTTTGATATGGGTTTATTTTTGAATGTAGACTATAATGATCTTCCCAGTAAGAAAGCTCCGGCAAAACATAAAAAACGTGACGATAATAATACTGTATCTTTGAATAACCGCGCAGGCCGTTCCATTGAAGAAAGACCCAAAGAGATCAAAGACAGGAAAACATATGGTCATTGGGAAATGGATACTGTAGTAAGTGCCAGAAATACGGGAAAATCCTGTCTGCTTGTTCTGTCTGAACGTATGACAAGGGAAGAGATCGTTATGAAGATAAAAGATAAAAAATCCGCTTCGGTTGTACGCGCCCTTGATCGATTGGAAAGAAAACTAGGCAAAAAGAAATTCAGGGAGAAGTTTAAAACGATCACCTGTGATAATGGTGTTGAGTTCCTTGACAGTGAAGGAATAGAAAAAGGCGGTCGTACTGTTGTCTATTACTGTCACCCTTATAGTAGTTATGAGCGCGGCACGAATGAAAATATTAATCGTATGATCAGACGCTTTTTTCCCAAGGGAACAAACTTTGACACTGTAACAGAAAAACAGGTTTCCATGGTTCAGGACTGGATAAACAATTACCCCCGGAAACTTCTTGGCGGTATCAGCAGCAGGAAGTATATAGACAGTTTGCATTTAACAGCCGCTTGATCGGATCCTGAAACACTCTTTCACATAGATCAAAGATAGGGTATAAAAATACCTCTGTTTTTCATGCCATAAAATCAATTCAAGAAATTCATATGTGCACTTTACACAAAAGAAAGCCGTTTTGTCCGGAGTGATCCAGCTTAAAAACGGCTATTTCTTTGTGCATTTCTGCTAAAAATTAGAAATTCTTGATTTTATTGTTGCAATTCAGCAAAAAATTCATACTTCACAAGTGTCAGTCCGCAGGCAGGTGCCGTAGGTCCTGCTGCCTGTCTGTCCTTTGCCTCAAGAATCTCCTTCATGTACTCTGGCGGATAGCTTCCCCGTCCGATTTCCATCAGTGTTCCCGCTATGATCCTCACCATATTATAGAGGAATCCCGTTCCGCATACTCTGATGCTGATCTCATTCCCTGCCTTTTCAATCTGAATGTCTGTAATTGTCCTGACTGTTGTTTCCACAACCGCTGCCGTAGAACAGAAGCTTTTGAAATCATGCTCCCCGATCAGATAATCCGCTCCTTTTTGCATCAGTTCCACATCAAGGGGCACATAGGTGAAATGAGTGTACAGCCTTCGCGTAGGGATAGCAAAAGGCGCATTCAGGATTCTGTACTCGTATGTCTTTTTACTATTGCAGTGCCTTGGATGGAAATCCAAATCCACCTCACTGGATTCCCGAATCCTGATATCCTCCGGCAGCCGCTGGTTCAGCGCATAGGAAACCTTTTCTCCCGGAATTCTCGCCCCCGTGTCAAAGACAGCCACATTACAAAGTGCGTGCACGCCGGAATCGGTGCGGCTTGCTCCGATCACCTGAATCTCCTCACCAAGAAGCTCTGACAGGCATCTGTTCAATTCTCCCTCTATGGTCTTCACACCGGGCTGAACCTGCCATCCGCTGTAGGCAGTTCCGTCGTAGGCCACCACTAATTTGATCCGCTTCATTTCGCTTCCCATACTTTCTTTTAAAACAGTATCCTTCCCAGCCCTACACAAAGTGCCAGATAGACACACACCGCTGCGTATGCCAGGGCATCCCGCTTTTTGTAAATAAGAGGCTTCATCTTGGTTCTATGGTCACCGCCTCTGTAGCATCTTGCCTCCATAGCCGTTGCCAGGTCGTTGGCACGCCGGAATGCGGAGATAAAAAGCGGCACAAGAAGAGGAACCATGCTCTTTGCCTTTTTGATCAGATTGCCGCTCTCAAAATCAGCGCCTCTTGCAATCTGTGCCTTCATGATCTTATCTGTCTCTTCCAAAAGAATCGGGATAAAACGAAGGGCTATGGACATCATCATGGCAATCTCGTGTACCGGCACCTTTATCACCTTCAAAGGCTTCATCAGACTTTCCAACCCATCTGTCAGATTATTGGGTGTGGTCGTCAGCGTCATAATAGAAGAACCCATAATCAAAAAGACAAGTCTCACTGCCATCATGGACGCCAGTGCAATTCCTTCCTTTGTGATATGCAGCTTCCAAATAGACACCACCACTTCCCCCGGAGTCAGGAACAGATTGAACACCACTGCCATAATCAGGAGAAACAGAATGGATTTCATTCCTCTCACCATAAATTTCACAGGTACCTTTGAAAGCTTAATGATCAGTGCAAGAAATAATCCCGCAATCACGTACCCTACAATGCTGTCCACAATAAAAAGTGAAATGATATAACAGAGTGTTGTCACCAGCTTCACCCTGGGATCCAGCCTGTGTATCACGGAATCTGTCTGATAATATTGTCCTAATGTAATATCTCTTAACATAACTATCCTCTAATTGCCTTTAAAATAGCATCCCTGGCTTCTTCCACTCCGGTGATATCCGTGTCCACAGCAAGCCCTTTTGCCTTCAGTGTCTGCATGATATAGGTAATCTGGGGTGCTGCAAGACCTACTTCCTCCAGCTCCTTATAATGCCTGAAAACCTTTTTTGGCTCATCATCAAACATGACACGGCTCTTATTCATTACGATGATCCTGTCCACATATTTCGCCACATCCTCCATACTGTGGGAAACCAGAATCACAGTCATTCCCGTTTCTTCCCGTAGCTTTGCGATCTGGTCAAGGATTTCATCTCTTCCCCTGGGGTCAAGTCCCGCTGTAGGCTCATCCAGAATCAGTACCTCCGGCTTCATGGCAAGGACACCGGCAATTGCCACCCTTCTCTTCTGTCCTCCCGATAAGTCAAAAGGAGACTGATAAAAGTATTCGTCCTCTATTCCCACCTGCTTTAACGCGTCATAAGCTCTAAGCTCCACTTCTTTTCTGTCGAGCCCCAGATTTTTGGGGCCAAAGCACACATCTTTAAATACATCGATTTCAAAAAGCTGATGTTCCGGATATTGAAATACAAGTCCTACCTTGCTTCGCAGTTCTTTCTTATTATAATCAGCATCGTTGATATCTGCTCCATTGTAATAAATATTACCGGTGGTAGGCTTTAGAAGCCCGTTCAAATGTTGTACGAGAGTAGATTTTCCGGAACCTGTATGTCCGATCAGACCGATAAACTGTCCATCCGGGATCACCAGATTGATATCTGTAAGTGCCGGAAAAGCCATGCTGGTATCGGCCTCATATATGTGACTGACATGATCTAAAATAATTGACATTTTTTCCTCCGCTCCCAGCGCATAAGCGCTGCGGAATGTTTCTATAATCCTAAAGCTTTTACAAGCTCATCCGTTGTCAGAATTCCTTCCGGAATATTTAGTCCGCTTTC
Source organism: Lachnospiraceae bacterium (assembly GCA_017622575.1). Lineage (GTDB taxonomy): Bacteria > Bacillota > Clostridia > Lachnospirales > Lachnospiraceae > Suilimivivens. The sequence goes on along the minus strand of JAGAQU010000036.1, from coordinate 16,738 downwards.
CCTGAGTTCATGAGCAAGAAGGGTAACCTGGGGCACATCAAGCCGAAGGCTTTTCAGCTTGTCCACCTGACTGAAAACTTCTCTCGGCGTTCCTTCCATTGCTATTTTGCCATTGTCCATGACAAATACTTTATTTGCGTGAATGATTTCTTCCATATAGTGAGTGATCAGAATGACAGTGATTCCTTCCACATCATTGAGCGCGCGCACTGCACGAATTACCTCTTTGCGCCCATTGGGATCAAGCATAGCCGTAGGCTCATCAAGAACAATGCACTTGGGATGCATGGCGATGACACCGGCAATGGAAACTCGCTGCTTTTGTCCCCCGGACAGTTTGTTGGGAGAATACTTTCTAAATTCATACATTCCAACTGCTTTCAGACTTTCCTCTACTCTCTCCCAGATCTCTTTCGTGGGAACTCCCAGATTTTCCGGTCCGAATCCCACGTCTTCTTCCACCACCTGCCCGATGATCTGATTGTCGGGATTCTGGAACACCATGCCTGCTTCCTGCCTGATATCCCAAAGCTTTTCATCATCGGCGGTATCCATACCATCCACCCAGACAGTTCCTTCTGTGGGGTAGAGAATTGCATTGATATGTTTGGCAAGTGTGGATTTTCCCGAACCATTGTGTCCGAGAATTGCCACGAAATCACCCTGCCTGATAGAAAGAGAAACCTCGTCCACAGCTCTGGTGATTCCTTCTACGTTACCCTCTTCATCTCTTCTGATATATTCAAATACCAAATCTTTGGTTTCTATAATTGCCATTTGTTTACCTCATATCCGAATCAGGTTTACAATTCATGTCTGTCACTTATTGTACTAAATATTGGTTTTATTTGCAATAGAGGGATTTTGGGGGTATGATTGTATATGATATTTCATAACAGTTCAGCCATGCATATGCAAACTACACAAAATGTGCTTGCACATTTTTATGTTTGCTCATATGCATGAGCTGAGCGCCGGTTTATGAGCAAAGTTAGCTGCGAAGCAGCGAGAAAGCGCTGAAAGCGCGACTTTGCGAATGGCGCGGCTGAACTGTTACTATATTATAACGGACGCTGAGGACATTGATGTTCTCGGCTGCATATTGAAACATTAAAAAGGATACTCTACTATGAAGAAATGGATACAACCCCTTGGGTTTTTACTGATATTGATTATATTCTGTTCGGTAATTGCACGGAAATTCTCGGGATCGGAAACTTTATCTGATTACGCTGAGAAAAACCCTGAGATTGCCTATGCAACTGCGCAGCCAAAGGAATCTGCTTTACCTGAAGCAACTGCATCGCCAACTGCTGACCCTACACCTACTGTGGAACCTACTTCAGAACCTTCCGCAGAGCCTTCTCCATCCTCTTTCATACCGCTTGCAGAGGAATCAGAAGATAGTGTGCATTTTCAGGATGGTTTCTTCTATCAGCCTTTGACCGATTTGGTGATTGCAAGAATTACAGGCATTTCTTATCCGGTATCTGAGACGATTGCTCCCGCACTCTCCTTAGATGCCGTCAATGTAATGCCGGAAGATGAGATTGAGACTCTTGCCATCTCCTATGACGATTTGCGCTATATGAATGTACTCTACTATGATTTTGACGGAAAGGTTCAGACCGGAGAATTGATCTGCAACAAAGGAATTGCACAGGATCTAGTAGAAATTTTTTACGAACTTTATCTGAATGAGTATCAGATTGAAAAGATCAGACTGATTGATGAATATGGCGGTGATGACACATCATCCATGGAGGACAATAACACTTCCTGTTTTAATTACCGCGTGGTGGATGGTACTGGCAGCTTAAGCAAACATGCCATCGGCTGTGCCATTGACATCAATCCTTTTTACAATCCTTATATTGTCTTTGACAAAACGGGAAGCGGCAACGACTATATCTCTCCCGAAGGAAGTGAGATATACGTTGACCGCTCCCAAAATTTCCCTTATAAAATAGACGAAAATGATCTTTGCTATAAGCTCTTTAAAGAACACGGCTTCACCTGGGGTGGTAACTGGAACTCCTGCAAGGATTATCAACATTTTCAGAAAACTGCCTACTAACCGATCGCTTCCTTACCCACCTCACAGATTGTCTGAATTTTGGTATCTTCTGCTTCGGCTTCTACGCTTTCCGCAGGAAAGCTGTTCTGAAATTCTGTTTCCAGAAGTTCTTTTGTTATGGAATTAATGAGCTTCTTCCTATGTCCTGGAAAAGCTTTTTTAATGTGACTCTGCTCAAAGACTTCAACGCCTGCTTTTGCCAGAATATATGCATCCCTGGTTGTAATTCTTTCCTTTAAATCATCACGCACCTGCTGCACCAAAGTTTCATTAACCTCAACAGATTTGGTCCTTGTAAACCTGCCGTTCATCAATTTATCGCCTGTAGATTTGCCTTCTGTCGTCTCATCATTTGTACCGGATGCATTCGGACGAAGCTTAAGTAACAATGATGCCAGCCAATTAAACACTCCTGAAATCAGTTCTATGACTGCTACAAATAAATTTACAACCGCTTTCAACAAATTTTTTATTGTCTGGTATATCATATCCATGCGTGTAAGCCCTTTCTTTTGTTCACTTTACTATTGGATTTATTATACCACATTATAAGGAAACTGAATACTAAACTTCAAACAAAGCCATATCCTTATCAAGCTTTTCAGCAATATCGGTAAGCTGTTTTGCACTTTCTGCAATTTCCTGTATAATCTCGCTGACCTGGTTGACAGATGCTGCCGATTGCTGCGTACTTGCTGCATTTTCCTGCGCAACAGCGGTAAGGTTTTGTACCGTATCAGTCACATTGATCCTTGCCTCATTCAGCTTCTCTGTTTTCACTGCAACCCTACCGATTGCCTCAATTGCCTGATCCACCTGTCCGAGGACTTGATTGACCTGCTCATCCGTTTTCATTACATTGTCATTCTGCTGACCCATGATATCTTTCACTTCTTCCATGGTATCCACTGCTTTTTCAGAATCAGCCAATAACGATGTGATGATCTCTTCAATCTGTCTTGCGGATTCATTTGACTGTTCTGCCAGCTTCTGAATCTGCGCTGCTACTACCGCAAAACCTCTTCCCTGTTCACCGGCCCTTGCCGCCTCAATTGATGCGTTCAAGGAAAGCAGATTGGTCTCCTCTGCTATATCCGTAATCAGCGCTGTTGCCTCTTTGATTTTCTGAGCTGATGAGTTGGTAGTATTGGTCTGTTCATAAATAATATCAATCGATTCTTTTGTTCTCTGGTTAATCGTCTGTAAGTCTTTAAGAGTATCAATTGCCGTTTGTCCGAGCTGTTTGATCAATTTCGCATTTTCGTTCATGGCATCGATCTCGTCGGTCGTTTCCTCTATCATATTACCCATTATGATAACATTCTCAGTTGCCTTCTGGGTTTCCTCTGCCTGTCCCGTTGCACCCTGCGCAATTTCTTCTACTGCCCGTTCCACCTGACCGATATGATCTGCACTGGTTTCTGCTTTCTCACTCAGATAAACCGAAGAATCACTGAGCGCCTTGCCCTGATCTTTGATATTGCCAATGATTTCCATGAGTTCCGTTTTCAGCGTCATAATTGAACGACTGATACGACCTACCTCATCCTTTCGTTTCAGGCTGGCTTCATTCAGCTGTGTATTCAGCTTTCCTTTCGCCACCTGCTCCAGTGCATCGGCATCCATGCGCAGTGCCTTTACCATTTTCCGTACCACAACAAACATCACCACGGCACAAAGCAGAGACAGGATTCCGAACACTCCTGCAATCAATGAGATGATTTTGGTGATCTGTGCTTTTGCATCTGCCTGAGGCATACCGGCGAAGACCATTCCTACAATATTTGTAGTTCCGGTTTCATATAAAGGGAGATAATATCCGAAATAAGGATGCCCCACAACATCAACATTGGTGGAGAACAGTTCCTCACCATTTTTCAGTACCTTTTCTATTACCTGGTCACCGGCCTTCGTTCCCACAACCCGATTTCCCTGTTCGTCCAAAACGGATGTCATGTATCTGGTATCACCATAAAAAACAGTAATATCTGTATCAGCTGCTTTCTTGATATCATCTGCAATCTCTACGGCATCACTGACATTGAATTCGCCTTTGTACAGTTTGTCCTCATTCAGACCAAATTCTCCGTCCCCCACATAACTTAACGTATCTCTTACGGAAACAGCAGATCCCCGCAGTCCGTTCTCAATACTTTCTGTAACCACCTGACTGATCCTTACCTGACCGATCAGAATCGTGGCAGCTCCCAGACACAAAAGCGGAAGAAGCGCTAATGTAATAATCTTTGATTGCATCTTCATATGCCATACCCCCTAGTTGTATATTATGTATAAATATTGATATGGTTATTATATCACTTTTGTCAATTTTTTCCTATATTATGTCGAAAATTTACAATTTTTTAATAATTGAAACAAAGCAACGAAAAAGCCCTGCATTATCATGCAGGGCCTTAAGCTCATATTGCCTATATTATACTAACTCAAGAACAACTTCCATTGCTCCGTCACCTTTACGCTGGCCAATCTTTACGATTCTTGTGTAACCACCGTTACGGTTCGCATACTTAACACCATATTCATCGAAGATCTTTGCAACAAGATCAACTTCCTTGGTGCCTTTCTTCTTTCCTGCTGCAGTTGCAGGTACTTCAGTTACAGGATATAAAACCTTGATCATCTTTCTTCTTGCATTCATTCTGGAAGGAAGATCTTTCTTGATTTCCTTTTCTACAGTTTCATACTTTGTAGCTTTCTTTCCGTCAACTACTTCTTTCACTCTCTTACCGTCTTTGTCCTTTAATGCAACTTTAGCGGTAACCTTAACGGTTTCATAGTTGTCTTTTTCCTTAACACCAAGTGCAATCAGTCCGTCAACAATCTTCTGAACCTCTTTAGCTCTTGCAAGTGTAGTAACGATCTTGCCATTGTTGATAACTGCTGTTACCTGGTTTCTGAGTAATGCTTTTCTCTGATCGGATGTTCTTCCGAGTTTTCTGTATTTTGCCATTTCAGGCTCCTTTCCAAGGAAGATATCTCTTCCCTTCTCATTTTGTGGCATTCCTGCCATTATGGTACATCCGGCTACGCTCTTTGGTCTTACTTACCGAATGCAGGTGACCGGTCTGCTCTTCGCAGACTCCATTATGAGAACATGGCACATACTCTTTGGATTTACTGTGCCGTGTACCATATTTGATTGTTTATTCGTCGCTGGGATTTAACTGCAGTCCCAGTTCCTTTAATTTAGCAAGTACTTCTTCCAATGACTTACGTCCAAGGTTACGAACCTTCATCATATCTTCTGAAGTCTTGTTTGTTAACTCTTCTACTGTGTTGATACCAGCTCTCTTTAAGCAGTTATAGGAACGAACGGACAGCTCTAATTCGTCGATGCTCATTTCCAATACTTTTTCTTTTTCGTCCTCTTCCTTCTCTACCATAACCTCTGCAGTCTTGGCATTCTCGGACAAGTCGATGAAAAGGCTTAAGTGTTCGCTGAGTACTTTTGCAGCTAAGCTGACTGCCTCATCGGGAACTAAGGTTCCGTTTGTATAAACATCCAGTGTAAGCTTATCAAAGTCTGTAATCTGACCAACACGAGTGTTCTCTACGGTTATATTAACTCTTTCTACAGGTGTATAGATAGAATCTACAGCAATGACACCGATAGGCAAATCTTCACTCTTATTCTTATCTGCACTCACATATCCTCTTCCCTTTGTGATGGTAAGTTCCATGTAAAGCTTGGCACTCTTACCACATAAGGTTGCAATTGTAAGGTCAGGATTCAGAATTTCAATGTCCTGATCAGCCTGGATATCAGAAGCCTTTACTACGCCTTCACCCTCATACTCAATATATGCGGTTTTGGGCTCGTTTGTATCACTGTTATTTCTGATTGCAAGACTCTTGATGTTCATGATAATTTCGGTTACATCTTCTTTAACGCCTTCAATGGAACTGAATTCATGAAGTACACCTTCAATCTTGACCTGGCTGACTGCTGCGCCGGGAAGTGAAGAAAGCATGATTCTTCTCAGTGAATTACCAAGAGTGATTCCATAGCCTCTTTCAAGCGGTTCTACGACAAATCTGCCGTACTTCTTATCATCAGAGATTTCTGCCACCTCAATATTTGGTCTCTCAAAATCAAACACTGCAAATACCCTCCTTTACGAACATTAGATATATTCATACATTCACGGAAGAACCGCAAAGCAGTTCTTCTCCACGAAATATAGATACTCTTAGGCAGCATATAATCAGCTGCCTTAGAGTTTCTTTTCGTGGTTTATTTGGAATACAATTCGACGATAAGCATTTCGTCTACAGGAACATCGATCATTTCTCTTGTAGGAAGGTTCTTAACTGTTCCTTTTAATGCTTCCTGATCTACATCCATCCATTCAGGAACTAATCTTCCTGCTGTAACTTCGAGGATATCTTTATATCTCTGTAAGGATTTGGATTTTTCTCTGATTTCAATGACATCGCCAGCCTTGATCAGATAGGAAGGTACATTCACCTGCTTGCCGTTTACCAAAACATGCTTATGATCAACGATCTGTCTTGCTTCTCTTCTGGTTCTTGCAAAACCCATTCTGAAAACAACGCTGTCAAGTCTGCTTTCAAGCATAACCATCAGGTTTTCACCTGTCATTCCCTGCATTCTGTCAGCCTTTTCATAATAATTTCTGAAAGGCTTCTCAAGTACGCCATAGATAAATTTTGCTTTCTGCTTCTCTCTTAACTGAAGACCATATTCACTGACCTTCTTACCAGCTCTTGCATTTGTTCTGTTAGATTTCTTGTCATATCCTAAATATGCAGGCTCAAGACCAAGAGATCTACATCTTTTTAACACGGGAACTCTGTTTACTGCCATTTTTAATTTCCTCCTGATATTGTTTACAGCGCCTTATGCGCCTTCTTCCAACTTATTTCAATGATTTACTAAACGCGACGACGCTTAGGCGGACGACATCCGTTATGAGGTACGGGTGTTACGTCTCTGATACTTGTAACTTCAAGACCGCAAGCCTGAAGTGCACGGATTGCTGCTTCACGTCCTGAACCGGGTCCCTTAACAAATACATCTACTGTCTTTAAACCATGTACAAGCGCTGCCTTTGTAGCTGTTTCAGCTGCCATCTGTGCTGCATATGGAGTAGATTTTCTTGAACCTCTAAAACCAAGACCACCGGCACTTGCCCAGCTTAAAGCATTACCTTCGTTATCTGTTAAAGTAACGATTGTATTGTTAAAAGAAGCCTGGATATGTGCCTGTCCGCGTTCAACGTTTTTCTTGACACGTTTCTTTGTCACTTTTTTTGTAACTTTTTTTGCTGCTGCCATTTAAACTAACCTACTTTCTCAACTATTTTTTACTTTTTCTTATTTGCAACTGTTCTCTTAGGACCTTTTCTTGTTCTTGCGTTTGTCTTTGTCTTCTGACCACGAACAGGAAGTCCCTTTCTGTGACGGATTCCTCTGTAGCATCCGATTTCCTGAAGTCTCTTAATATTAAGAGCAACTTCTCTTCTCAAATCACCTTCCACCATGTACTCAGCGTCAATTACTTCACTGATTCTCTTTACTTCATCATCAGTCAGTTCTCTGACACGGGTATCGGGATTAACCTTTGCCTTTTCAAGAATCTTGTTAGCGCTTACTCTGCCAATTCCATAAACATAGGTTAAGCCGATCTCTACACGCTTTTCTCTGGGTAAGTCAACACCTGCAATACGAGCCATTTACGTTTCCTCCATTTTCTTTACTTGCAGTACACAATATAAAAATCATGTCTGCGTGGTATGAATTTACATACCTGATAACTAATTGATTGGGGCATGGTCTTATGCCCAACCGGACGTTTCCGATCTTTCCACCTGCATATCCGAAATCTCTGATTTCGCGGTGGTATCAACAAGTAATCACCAAAGGCTCCTTCGTACTATTTATTAGAATAATCAGTATGATTTCTTTATCAAACCACACTGCAGCCGCTTTCATAATAAATGGACAAGAACCCTTCCGCTTTAAAAGCAGTGGATTAGCCTTGTCTCTGTTTGTGTTTCGGATTCTCGCAGATTACTCTGATACGTCCTTTTCTCTTGATGATTTTGCATTTCTCGCAAATCGGTTTTACTGATGATCTAACCTTCATGTTAAACCCTCCTTTCAAAAAAGACCGTTTTACATTATATCATGATAAATCAGTAAATGCAATACCTCAAAAAATAAATTTTCTTAAGTATTGCATTCACCAATAGTTGTTATTTATCACGCCAGATAATTCTTCCTTTTGACAAGTCATAAGGGGATAATTCCAAAGTTACTTTATCTCCCGGAAGGATACGGATAAAATTCTGTCTCAGTTTTCCACTGATATGTGCGAGTACCTTATGTCCATTTTCCAGTTCTACCTGAAACATGGTATTTGGAAGCTTTTCAACTACAGTTCCTTCAATTTCAATTACATCGGCTTTTGACATTTGCTACCTCCTTATTTTGCTCTGATTTTGATTGCAAACTTGATTTCTTCATTATATATGGTCTGTTCACTTCTGATTTTTTCGGCGAGTGCCTCATCAATACCTGTTTTCACAGGCTGTATGTGTTTCTTTTTCTTTTTTTTGGGATTCTCGATGGTTCTTGTCTTTCCGTCAGCAAGATAAACATATTCGCCTTCCTCTTTCATTATAATATACATCCGGCCTTTGTCATGTCCCGCCTTGGAAACTGCAAACATTCCTGTCATTATATACCTCTTGTCATTCCTATCCCTTTGCATCCTTTGGCAAAGTGAGGATTTCCGGTTCACCTTCCGTAATCAGTACCGTGTTTTCATAATGTGCAGAAGGAGAGCCGTCCTGTGTTACCACTGTCCAGTCATCCGAGAGCCACTCCACACCATAGCCTCCCAGGTTGATCATGGGCTCTATGGCAAGTGTCATACCCGGCTGCAGCTTAATTCCCTTGCGCCATTGTCTGAAATTGGGAATCTGTGGGTCCTCGTGAAGATGAGTTCCGATTCCGTGACCTACCAGATCCCGTACAATTCCGTATCCGAACCGGCTGACATATCTGTCAATGGCATTTGAAATATCATAAAGATGATAACCGGCTTTGGCAAATTTAATACCTTCGAAAAAGCTTTGTCTGGTGACATCGATGAGTTGCCTTGCTTCCTCAGAAATCTGTCCCACCGGATATGTTCTCGCCGCATCGGAGTGATACCCTTTATAAATAAGGCCGGCATCCAGGCTGACAATATCGCCTTCCTGTAAAATACGCTCCTTTTTTGGTATTCCATGAACAACTTCGTCATTGACCGAAACACATATCGATGCCGGATATCCATTGTAATTCAAAAAATTTGGCACACACCCATAGCTTCTGATCAGTTTTTCTCCCAGTGCATCAATATCATAAGTAGAAATTCCGGGCCTTATTGCCTCGCTCAGTCTGTCATGCACTTCTGAAAGAATCCTGCAGGACTCCCGCATCAGTTCTATTTCTCTTGCAGATTTGATTGTTACTGCCATACTATATGCCTTTCTTTCAGTCTGCTTATCTTTGCAAAATGGCAGCTGCTTAACCTAAGATAGCCACGATAGCTGCAAATACATCCTTCATATCTACAGTACCGTCAACCGTCTTAAGCACACCCTTCTTTGTATAAAAATCGATCAAAGGCTGTGTCTGCTCATGATATACATTGAGACGATTCTTCACTGTTTCCGGCTTATCATCATCCCGAAGTACCAGTTCCTTGCCGCACACATCGCAAATACCCTCTTTTTTAGGAGGAATATGTTCGATATGATAGGTCGCACCGCAGGAAAGACATGCACGTCTTCCACCCATTCTCTTGATAATATTCTCATCGGGAACTTCTACATTGATCGCATAATCAATTTTATCTCCCAGCTCTGATAACGCTTTGTCAAGAACCTCAGCCTGAGGAATTGTTCTCGGAAAACCATCAAGGACATAACCCTTCTTGCAGTCATCCTTTGCCACTCTGTCAAGCAGGATTTTTACCGTCAATTCATCGGGAACAAGAAGCCCCTGATCCATATATTTCTTTGCTTCCATTCCAAGTTCTGTGCCATTTTTAATGTTAGCTCTGAAAATGTCACCTGTGGAAATGTGGGGAATGCTGTATTTTTCTGCAATCATTTTTGCCTGTGTACCTTTACCGGCACCGGGCGCACCTAACATGATAATTTTCATAATCGATATTGTCTCCTTTACGAAACAAGAGGTCAGGGGAAATATCAGATTCAATATTCCCCATAACCTCTAAATTCTCAGTTACTCTTAATCATTTAAAAAGCCTTTATAATTACGTACCAGCATCTGGGATTCAATCTGCTTCAATGTTTCCAGAACAACACTAACAATAATGATCAGGCTTGTTCCGCCAAAAGATACGGAAGCATTGAATACACCGTTAAATACGTAAGGGATTACGCAGACAACAGTAAGGCCTACGGCTCCGATGAAGATAATGTAATTCAGGATTTTTGTCAAATAATCGCTGGTAGGTTTTCCCGGTCTGATCCCGGGAATAAATCCACCCGATTTTTTCATATTCTCTGCAATCTCAAGAGGATTGAAGGTAATGGATGTATAGAAATAAGCAAAAAAGATAACAAGTACAATATACACCACAAGACCTATCGAATAAATGGGATCCTTAGGATTACACCAGTACTGTGAATTCAATCCTTTTAAAATATGAGCCCATACTCCTGTTCCGCTGTAATTAAAGAAACTGCAGATAATAACAGGAAGCTGCATCAATGATGATGCAAAGATGATAGGAATAACACCTGCTGTATTTACCTTTAAAGGAATAGATGAGGTCTGACCGCCTACCATTTTTCTTCCCTGCACTTTTTTTGCATACTGTACGGGAATCTTGCGAACTCCGTCATTTAAAATAATAACAAGAACTACCATTCCCAGAATAATTGCAAAAATAACAGCCGCTGCAAGCACTGCAGTTGCGATTGGTTTGCCAAATACAAACTGATTAAACAGCTGTGAAATATCCTGCGGAATTCTGGAAATAATGTTGATAACCAGGACAATGGAAATACCGTTTCCAACACCATTCTCTGTGATTCTCTCACCAACCCACATCAGGAATGCACTACCTGCCGTAAGCGCTACGATAATCGTAATTACATTGAGCGCATTAAACTCTACAAGGAGATTGCTGCGGCCAAACATAATTGCCATTGCAATTGATTCCATCAATGCAAGTCCTACAGTCACATAACGGGATATAGCAACAATTTTCTTTCTTCCGTCTTCTCCATCCTTCTGCATTTCCTCCAGTTTCGGAATTGCGATAGTCAGAAGTTGCATGATAATGGAAGATGTAATGTACGGTGTGATATTCAATGCAAAGATAGACATTCTTTCAAATGAACCACCTGTAAAAGCATTGAAGAAATTGAACGCATCACCAGTTTTCTGGCTGAACCATCCGGAGAATTGATCAACTTTTATTCCTGGCACAGGCAGCTGTGATCCTATACGGATCACAACTAACATGGCAAATGTAAATAAAATTTTATTTCTTAAATCTTTTATTTTAAATGCGTTTTTTAAGGTTTCAAACATTAGATCACCTCTGCAGTTCCACCAATAGCCTCAATTTTTTCTTTTGCTGATTCACTGAACGCATTTGCTTTAACTGTAAGCTTCTTGGTAATTTCTCCGTTTCCGAGGATCTTAACGCCATCTTTGGGGTTTCTAACGATTCCTGTCTCGATCAATGCATCAATATCAACAACAGCTCCGTCTTCAAATCTGTCAAGTACACTTAAGTTAATTCCTACGATATCCTTATGACTGGGGCAGGTAAAGCCTCTCTTAGGGATTCTTCTGTATAAAGGCATCTGACCACCTTCAAAACCGGGTCTCGGTGCTCCGGAACGAGCTTTCTGACCTTTATGTCCTTTACCGGCTGTCTTGCCATTTCCTGAACCGTGTCCACGACCTCTTCTAAAATTATCGCTCTTTGTAGAACCTTCTGCGGGTCTTAAATTAGATAATTCCATTGTGACACCTCCTTATCTCTTCTTTTTAAGCTTCTTCAACTTTAACTAAATGTCTGATCTGCTGAATCTGTCCTCTTGTAGCCGCATTGTCAGGCAGTACAATTGTCTTGTTCAGCTTTCTGAGTCCCATGGATGCAACAGTAGCTCTCTGCTTGGGAACTGCTCCGATAGGAGATTTTACTAATGTAATCTTTAACATTTTCTGATCTGCCATTCTTAATTCCCTCCTTAAGCTAATACTTCTTCAACAGATTTGCCGCGGTTCTTTGCAACCTCTTCAGGAGTCTTTAACTGACTTAAACCTGCGATGGTTGCAAGAACAACGTTCTGTTTATTGTTGGAACCAAGTGACTTGGTACGAATATTCTTAATACCTGCAAGTTCGCAAACGATACGTGCGGGACCACCTGCGATGATACCTGTACCTTCGGGAGCCTTCTTTAAAAGAACGTTTGCTGAACCAAATTTGCCGATAAAGTCATGTGTGATGGAATTATTCTCATCAAGTGCAATGTTAACGATATGCTTCATAGCATCTTCTTTTCCCTTGCGGATTGCTTCAGGAATTTCTACTGCCTTTCCAAGTCCTGCTCCTACATGTCCGTTACCGTCACCTACTACTACAAGAGCAGTAAATCTCATGTTACGTCCACCCTTTACAGTCTTGGTTACACGCTTGATCGCAACAACCTTATCACTTAACTCTAACTGGCTTACATCTATGATATTCTTCATGATCATGTCTTCCTTTCCTAGAATTTTAAGCCAGCTTCTCTGGCTGCATCAGCTAATGCTTCGATTTTACCCTGGTATATAAAGCCGCCTCTGTCAAAGACTACGGTATCAATACCTTTTTCAATTGCTCTTTTAGCAATAACTGTTCCTAAATATGCTGCTGCATCAACGTTATTGGTTTTTTCAAGCTGCTCTTTTACTTCCTTTTCCAAAGTAGAAGCTGCAACTAAAGTATTGCCAACTGTATCGTCAATAATTTGAGCATACATATGATTATTGCTTCTGAATACGGCTAAACGAGGACGCTCAGCAGTTCCGCTGAAACGGTTACGTATTTTCATGTGCTTCTTAACACGAACTTCCTGTCTTGATTGCTTACTAACCATTTTTACACTCTCCTTATCTCTTATTTCTTACCAGTCTTACCAACTTTACGTCTGATCACTTCATCAGCATACTTGATACCCTTGCCCTTATAAGGTTCAGGTCTTCTCTTATCTCTGATTTCAGCTGCGAATTGGCCAACTTTTTCTTTATCAATACCTTTTACGATGATAATGTTCTGTCCGTCAAGAACTGTCTCAATTCCTTCGGGATCGATCATCTCAACCGGATGTGAATATCCTAAAGATAAGGTTAACTTATTTCCGGATTTTGCTGCTCTGTAACCAACACCGTTTACTTCCAGTTTCTTTTCAAATCCTTCCGTTACACCGACTACCATGTTGTGGATCAGTGTTCTTGTCAGACCATGTAAGGATTTCATTTTCTTTAAATCATTAGGTCTTGATACAATTACTTCAGCACCTTCAACCTTGATTTCCATTTCTGCCGGAAGCACTCTTTCCAGTGTTCCTTTAGGACCTTTTACAGTCACTTTATTATTTTCTGCAACCTCTACAGTAACGCCTGCAGGAATTGCGATTGGCATTCTTCCTATACGTGACATGCCCGTACCTCCTATATAATTTGCTTATTTCTTGGTTTCAAACTCGAAAACCCGTCTGCTTCGCATCCGTACCGGCTTCACCGGCAAATGGTTTTCTCGTTGTTTGGCAATCCAAAAACAAATACTCGCTTTGCTCGTGCTTGTTTTTGTTCTTACCAAACATAAGCCAGCACTTCGCCGCCTACCTGGAGTTCTCTTGCCTTCTTATCAGTTACAACGCCCTGGTTTGTGGAAATGATTGCAATTCCGAGTCCACCAAGTACTCTGGGGAGTTCATCCTTGCCGGCATAAATACGAAGACCGGGTTTGGAGATTCTCTTTAAGCCTGTGATGATCTTTTCGTTTCTGTCTGCACCGTACTTTAAGGTGATGCGGATTGTCTTGAAACTTCCTTCATCAATCAGATCATATTTTTTAATGTATCCTTCCTCTACAAGAATATCTGCAATTGCCAGCTTCATTTTGGAAGAGGGAACATCTACTGTATCGTGTTTTGCAGTATTTGCATTACGGATTCTTGTAAGCATATCTGCAATAGGATCGCTCATTGTCATTTTCTATTTCCTCCTTAATTCTAACCTACCAGCTCGCTTTTTTGACACCGGGGATCTGTCCCTTATATGCCAATTCACGGAAGCAAATTCTGCAGATTCCGTACTTTCTCAAAACAGAATGTGGACGTCCACAAATTTTACAACGAGTATATTCTCTTGTAGAGAATTTAGGTTTACGCTGTTGTTTAATCTTCATTGAAGTTTTAGCCATGGATTCTATTTACCTCCTTCTTATTTTGCGAATGGCATATTGAATAATCTTAATAACTCGCGACCTTCTTCATCCGTCTTTGCTGTTGTAACAAAGATGATATCCATTCCTCTTACTTTGTCTACCTTATCGTACTCGATTTCGGGGAAGATAAGCTGTTCCTTGATACCAAGGGAGTAGTTTCCTCTTCCGTCAAATGCGTTAGGGTTAACGCCTCTGAAGTCACGTACACGAGGCAGTGCCAGGTTTACAAGACGATCCAGGAATTCATACATTCTCTCTCCACGCAGTGTAACCTTGCATCCGATTGCCAAACCTTCTCTGATTTTGAAGTTAGCAACAGATTTTTTTGCTTTGGTAAGTACAGCCTTCTGACCGGAGATTGTCTCAAGGTCCTTAACAGCGGATTCAAGTAACTTTGCGTTATCCTTTGCTTCGCCTACACCCATGTTAATAACAATCTTGTCAAGCTTAGGTACTTCCATAATGTTCTTATAACCGAACTTTTTGGTCATAGCTTCTATGATTTCGTCATTATACAATGTTTTAAGTCTGCTCACGCTTCCAGTTCTCCTTTCCTAGAATTAATCAATCACTTCACCGGTTGATTTTGCAAAACGTACTTTCTTGTCTCCGTCCATCTTAAAGCCAACTCTTGTAGCTTTTCCCTTATGAACATACATTACGTTTGAAATATCAATGGGAGCTTCTTTTTGAATAATTCCGCCATTCTGGTTAGCTGCTGAAGGCTTTGTGTGCTTTGTAACAATTCCAACGCCTTCTACAATAACCTTGTGGTTCTTAGCGTCTACGGAAAGCACTTTGCCTTCTTTTCCATTATCTTTACCGGCGATCACCTTAACGGTATCACCTTTCTTAATCTTTAAAGTTGCCATGCCTGTAACCTCCTATAATACTTCGGGAGCAAGGGAAACAATTTTCATAAACTGTTTCTCACGAAGCTCTCTTGCTACCGGTCCAAAAATACGGGTTCCTCTGGGAGTCTTATCATCCTTGATGATAACAGCAGCATTTTCGTCAAATTTAATATAAGATCCGTCCTTACGACGAGCACCTTTTACAGAACGAACAACTACAGCCTTTACTACGTCACCTTTCTTTACAACGCCGCCTGGTGTTGCATCTTTAACCGTAGCAACGATTACATCGCCGATCTGTGCATATCTTCTTGTAGATCCACCCATAACTCTGATGCAGAGGATTTCCTTAGCACCTGTGTTATCAGCAACCTTAAGTCTGCTTTCTTGTTGAATCATGCTAATTCTCCTTCCAATTGTTTAAAACTTTTTCGCACCGCGGAAATTTGCTTGCAAATTTCCAAACTTCGCCGCAGGCGAATGTTTTATTTTGCTCTCTCGATAATTTCAACAAGTCTCCATCTCTTATCTTTTGATAAAGGTCTTGTTTCCATTACTTTAACAGTATCACCGATATGGCATTCATTGTTCTCATCATGTGCTTTCAATTTGTAAGTATCCTTAACAATTTTCTTGTAAAGAGGATGTTTAACGTGTTCTTCGATAGCAACAACGATTGTCTTATCCATTTTATCACTGATAACTTTACCGGTACGTGTTTTTCTTAAATTTCTTTCCACGACTTAAGTCTCCTTTCCCTTCTTGACATTCAGTTTTACAACCTTAAGCTTCTTTCTGCTTCATTGTGATTACGGTCTGAATTCTTGCGATATTCTTTCTAACTTCTTTGATTCTTGCTGTATTATCCAGCTGATTGGTTGCATTCTGGAATCTCAAATTGAAAAGTTCTTTCTTAGCAGCTACTAAATCCTGTGCTAATTCTGCAGCTGATTTTGCTTTTAAATCTTCTACATACTTATTAGTTTTCATTTGATACACCGCCTTCCAAGTCTGCCTTAGAAACGATCTTGCACTTGCAGGGAAGCTTGTGGGTTGCGAGTCTTAATGCTTCCTTAGCTGTTTCTTCGGCTACTCCTGAGATTTCAAATAATACACGGCCGGGCTTAACAACTGCTACCCAGTACTCCAGTGTACCTTTTCCGGAACCCATACGTGTTTCTGCCGGCTTTGCTGTTACCGGTTTGTCGGGGAAAATCTTGATCCAGACTTTACCGCCACGCTTTACGTAACGTGTCATAGCGATACGGTCAGCTTCAATCTGGTTTGATTT
>JAGAQU010000035.1 GCA_017622575.1 Lachnospiraceae bacterium | reverse complement strand
TTTTCCTTTACCGGAAATGCCGGTCAGATAGAAGAAACCATATTCGATACCCGCCTGTTCTAATCTTTTACATTGGGTTAGAATATCTTTGGAATTATAACCCTTACGCATAAAAGCAAGTGCCTCATTATCTGCTGTTTCTACACCAATGGTCAGCCCGTTATAACCTGCACGATGGAGCCGTATCAGTTCATCATCTGTCTTGTTTGATGCTTGTGTCATCAAAAATGTTGATTATTATGGTACAACGATAGTTACGAAGAATCAGTGGGATAAGATTATAAAATTGAGTCAGGAATCCGGCACAATTTTTGGGGAAGTAATTGCAGAAGCAACTCCATGGGTGAATGAATGCTTCAAAAAGTATGATGTATTCACAATTCTAGGAATGTAGCACAATATGAATTTGCGAGGATGAACACTTGTGAAAGAAAAAAGCAAAAGTGAAGTTTCAATAATAGGTGGTGCAGATGGCCCGACAAGTATTTTTATAGCTGGCAGAACACGGAAAAGGCCTCTAAAAGTAAGAATACGAAATATTATCTACAGATATAGACGTAAGATAGTAGAGAAGAAAGTGGTTGCAGACGCACATACTCTTGATGAATTGGTACAATATGCAATGAGTAGCTACAATCTAATTGAAATTAATACAACTGAGAGAAAATATATTGAACAACGAAAAAACCTTAAGGAGAGTTTGATTTTACAGCATAAACCAGAAGTTTTAGGCGAAATGAAGGATATTCCAAAGCCGGATATTTCCAATGAAGAATCTGTCAGAGAATATTTTTGTAAAATAGAGGCTCGAAGTGAAATGATTGACGAAATGCCAGATAATGTAATTCCTATGAACTTTCATCTATATGAAATAAGAAACGGTGATGATTCTCTTGAAATGGAGATAGATTATATTTGGAATATATTCGGTATGTCTTATTCTGGAAACAAGAAAGTAATGAAACAGTTTGAGAAAATTTCAAAAGATTTGTATATCTTTTATGGTGTTAGCGAAGATGATATTAAGAACAAGACAAAAAGATATTTATCATTGGTAACGAAATTGAGTTCATAACTTTGGATTTGGCGAGTTGATATAGTCTAGAACTAATTAATGAAGGTATACTTATTAATTGGGCAATCCCTACCTTAAAGAGTTTTGATATTTCGTAATCGTCTTGAGCTAGGGTTATGATGAAATAGTTTATTGTTGGGGGGGTAAAAAATTCCAGATTGACAATCTTAATAGAAGTGTATAATATATTATTAGAAGGTAGCTTCTCGAGAAGCAGACTCGTAAAAATGTTTTCGTCTGTGAAGTGCGAGCCGTGATGGAAAGCGGTGAACATGGAGGCTCACAAAGGTGGCAACTTACCATAATCCATCTAGCGAAAGCGAAAGAAAGTTGTATATTTGATTATTAAGCCTTGCAGTTTTGCAAGGCTTTTTACTATATGGATGTAATGGGGATACGTATGGATAAAATTCAACAATGTGCACAAAATTTCCTTAACTTGGTTTCTACAACCAAATATGTATTTCATGTTGCAAAACGTGGTGTGAAAGTTTTGACCCTGGATTTTGATTTGAAAGATTTTCATCATTTGGTTGGATTACAATATTTAGATGATATAAATATTCCGAAAAATAAGAAGAAAACGATTGATTGGATTCTCTCAGAAAAACATCCTATTACGGATGCGTATTTGGCTGGAAGTGAACATTATAAAGGCAAAGAAAATGATGAAAAGGATATCGAGGAACGTATTTCAGAATTTAGACATATAGAACAATATTTGGATGTAGATAATTTTATTCGAATATATTCACCCAAAGACGGCCCTCAAAATAATTCCATGATTCGATGTGATTACATAATTGAGAGTAAATTAAACCATTCCAGTAAAGTTGTGTATATTTTTTTGAAGCATAGGAAGGGATTGCAGTCTCCCTGTTGTATTGTTTCATTTGGCGTTAAGAAAAATACTGCATATGGAGGACAGAATTTGTATTGGATGTTAAAAGATAAGATTGTTTCTGGGAATAGAATTGCGATATACCAACATCCTAATTATTCTGATGAACAGAAAAAAGAAAATGAATCGGATATTTTTGAAGTATGATTTGAATTTGATATTAATCGAAATTGATGGAGAAGTTATATAGTGAACTAGAAGGAACAGCTCTGGTTCATGGAGTTTATCGGAATAAAAGAAAATAAGGAAGCTGTTCCATTGCCAGAGCTTCAGCAGTAGATAAAAGTAATAAGGCAGATTATTGTATGGGAAAATGCTGGATTTTCGGGACTTTTCTTTTTTTGCAGATGACGGACCACAAGTTCCTTTAGAACAAAGATATTATTGTTGACAACCTAACAGTTGTTAGATAAAATAAATCTAACAACTGTTAGACAGAGAGGAATGGCATGAACGAGACAAAGAAAGAGATATTAACTGCATCATTAGAGCTGTTTTCGAAAAAAGGATACTCAGCGGTATCCATCAGAGATATTTGTAAGATCGTGCAGATTAAAGAAAGCTCTGTTTATTATCATTTTAAAAATAAGCAGGCTATTTTGGAGGAACTGTTAATCCAATTTGAGGATATTGCCACAGGCATGATGCAGCAATTGGAAGAGAGTTTATCTAAACCTGTAAATCCTGAAAAGAGCAATTTTTATAAAGGGATATGCGATATCTTTTTCGAAGAATATCTCATGGATGATTTTTGCAATAAAATGATGCGTTTATTGTTGATTGAACAGTTTCATAACGATGAGGTTCGAAAACTGTATGACTTATGGATGTTTGAAAAACCATTAGATTTTCAGAGTAAAGTGTTTTCAGCACTTGCAGATATGGGATACATAAAAGACAGAGACAGCGGTTATCTTGCAATGAAATATTATTCTCCAATCTATTGCTTTGCGCAGAGATGGCTGTTTAGCGGAACATTGACGGAGGAATGTAAAGAAATTTTCAGAGTAAATGCGTATCAGCATATTGAAAAGTTTTTTAAGGAAATTTGAAAAGGAAAACAGGGTAATTATAATGAAGAATATTGTCATATTGGGTGCAAATGAAGGAATCGGTTATTGGATGGCAAAGCAATTGCTGGAGGATGGAAATCTTGTGGGGATATTGGACATTTGTACCGATCATTTAGATGGCTTGAAGCAGCAATATAAAGAGCAGCTGTTTGTGATGGAGTGCAACGCAAACAGTCCCTATGCTTCTTCAAAGGGAGCTATAGAAGCGTTGGCCAAATGCATGAATATTGAGTATAAGAAGTACAATATCAGTTTCCACATTTTTCATCCCCCATTAACAAATACCAATTCTTCATCACCATTGCCGGTTCCGAAGGAATTTATGGCATCGCCGGAAAAAGTGGGAGTCGGGTTAGCCAGACACATTGGAAAGAAATCTTTTATCATTTGCCATAGCTTATCGCAAAAGATGCAAACGATGATATGTTACTTGTTTCCCATCAAAATGGGGAAACTGATGAGCAAAATGACAGAAGCATATGAAGAGCAAAAATAGACTGTAGTAGAAAGAAGGAGGAAAATCTTATGAGAATCGGAGGAGGAATCGAAAAACCTTATCACAACCCGGAGGAATGGTATCAGCTGGTGAGTCAGCTGGGTTATCGCGCCGTGCTTTCTCCCGTTGACCATACAGCTTCTGCGGAAGAAAAGAGAGCTTATCTTGCCTGTGCGAAAGAGTATGACCTAGTGATTGGTGAAGTGGGAGCATGGTGCAACCCTCTCTCGAAAGATCCTTCGGAGAGAAAGAAAGCAATTACTTACTGTCAGAACCAGTTGGCGCTTGCGGAGGAGCTTGGCGCAAATTGTTGTGTGAACATTGCGGGATCAAGAGGCGAAAAATGGGATGGCTTTTGTGAGGACAACGATAGCGAAGAAACCTATGCACTGATTGTGGATACAGTTCGTGAGATCATAGATGCGGTAAAGCCGGGGCGTACCAGCTATACCATAGAACCCATGCCGTGGATGGTGCCTTCTTCACCGGAGGAGTATCTGCAACTGCTTGCAGATGTGGATCGGAAGGGATTTGGCGTGCATCTTGATTTTACCAATATGATCAATTGTCCGGAGCGTTTTGTACACAGAAATCAGTTTGTGAAAGACTGCTTTTCTAAGCTTGCACCCTATATCAAAAGCGTACACTGCAAGGATGTTGTTATGGAGGATACCCTTCCCTGCGTGATCCGTGAGGTGATGCCGGGGAAAGGCTGCCTTGATTATCAGCAGATTGTAAAGCACTGTGACAGTCTGGGCGAGAATATGACTGTTTTTGTAGAGCATCTGCCGGACTATGAGAGCTATAAAATGGCTGCCGGATATGTGAGAGAACAGGCTGTGTTGGCAGGTGTGAGACTTCCTTAAGCAGGAGATACGAACATTATGATTTTGAGCGTAAGCCGCAGGACAGACATCCCCAATTACTATGGGGACTGGTTTTACAACAGAATCAAGGAAGGCTTTGTGTGTGTGCGAAATCCCATGAATTTTCATCAGGTGAGCAGGATAGAGCTGTCTCCGGAAGTGGTGGACTGCATTGTCTTTTGGACGAAAAATCCGGAGCCCATGATGGAAAGGCTGGAGGAATTGTCACCATATCCATATTATTTTCAGTTTACGCTGACTGGCTATGGGAAAGATATAGAACCGGGAGTGCCCCACAAAAAAGAAAAGATGATCCCCGTATTTCAAAAGCTGTCGGAGAAAATCGGAAAGCACAGAGTGATCTGGCGGTATGATCCGGTGATATTTACCGGGACCTATACACCGGAGTATCATCTAAAGGCATTTGAACAGATTGCAGGTGCCTTGAACGGATATACCCATAAATGTGTGATCAGTTTTGGAGATGTTTATGCCAAAAATAAAAAAAATATGGAAGTCATGGGAGCTTATGAGGCGGATATCCCTGTCTTGATGGACTTTTCGAAAAAAATCTGCGAGATAGCAAGGGCAAATGGAATGACAGTAGGAAGCTGTTCGGAAATGATTGATCTGTCCGCGTGCGGTCTTTCCTACAACAGCTGTATTGATAAAGCACTGATCGAGGAAATCACCGGCTGCAAAATAAAGACATCAAAGGATAAGAATCAAAGGCCTGAATGCGGATGTGTGGAGAGCATAGATATCGGAACATATGACACATGTAAAAACGGATGCAGATATTGCTATGCCTGTGACAGCCGGTGCAATGTGATCAAAAATTGCGGCAGATACGATGCGAAGGCCCCGTTATTGTGCGGGGTACTTACAGAAGAAGATAAAATGACAGAGCGAAAGGTAAAATCTCTGAGAGAAGAGCAGATAAGCTTCTTTTAAATAATGTAAAATATTTTATTGACTTTTATGTTCGGCAAATGTAGAATAAAAGCATGTTCTACATTTGCCGAATTTGGTTTTTTAAGAAACCCAAAAGACAATTTATAAATGCAAGCTATTAGGACAATAGAAAGGGAGAAATGAACATGAAGCGATTACCGAACTCAGAACTGGAGATTATGATGATCATCTGGGAACTTAATAAACCTGCAACCAGATTTGAAATTGAGGAGAGGATGGATAAAGAGAGGAAGCTTTCGCCCACCACGGTATTATCCTTTCTATCAAGGCTTCAGGAAAAAGGATTTGTTGCCGTGGAAAAGGCGGGAAAAAACAATGTTTACAGGGCTTTGATTGACAGGGAGGACTATATGCAAAGGGAGAGCGGAAATATTTTAAAGCGCCTGTACAATAATTCCGCAAAGAACTTTCTGGCATCCCTGTATGACGGCGGCAGCCTGTCAGAAGAAGATTTGAGCGAATTGCGGGAGTTCCTCGATGAGAAAAGAGCGGAGGGAAAGCAGGAACGATGAGCGGAAGATGGAAAAAAATAATCTGGTTGATCTGCATGGCAGAGCTCTGTGTGATCCATGAAGCATATCTAATGCACTGTTTCCTTTATCGGAGAAAACTGCTGATCATCTTTTTTCTGCTGGGAACTCTTTTGATGACGGCCTTTCAGTATATCAGCTACAGACGATTTATCAGAGATTGTGTAGAGAACATAACCATGTTGGAGGATGCAAAGGTACAAGAAGCCTTTCGGGAAGCCAACCTCGAGGCGGGAAATCAAGAAGATACCGCACGCAGAATATATGTCAATTCAAAAATCAATATTCCCTTTGTGATGGGTTTTTTAAAACAGTCCGTCATTTTACCAAAGGATTGTATGAAGGATGAAAACCTTCCCTTTCTTCTTTTACATGAGTGTTATCATATCAGACGGCATGATACCCTCTATAAATATGTGATGCTTGCCTGCAATTGTTTTCTATGGTTTCATCCTTTGGCTTATTTTCTGCGCTACATCAGCTACAGGGATATTGAAGTTTCCTGTGATGAGGCTGTGGTGAGAGGAAAACACAAAGAGGAAAGATACCGGTACGGGAAATTTCTGCTTGAGAGTGTGGGCAGGGAGAGAGAAAAGGGCAGGGCCTATTCCGCTTACTGGAATGATAGCAAAGCTATTTTGAAATGCCGGATGCAGGCGGTGATGGAAGAGAGAAGAGACTGGGATTTCCTGGCAAAAATGGCTGTGCTCTTTTTGATAGTGGAAGCGGTTCTTTTATCGATATTTGCGGCAAGGAATCTTATGGAGCAGCAAAAAGAGATAAACAGACCGCTGAATGAGTTTGAAGCCGTTGCGGCTCCGCCCATTTACTCGGATGAGGCTATACAGGAGATGTTGAACGAAAAGCCTGTGAGTCCGGACAGCTACGGAATTGATCTCATGGAAAAATATGCAAAACTCTATCCTGAAAAGCCTTTTGAAGATATTCAGTTTGAACCGGATGGTCCATGGCAGTTTGTCCTGAAGAGACCGGATCATTTTAAAGATTCACTTTATGTAGCCTTGCAGAGATTCTGGTATTACATGGAGGATCAGGAGGCTTTTACCAGTCAGTATTATGATGGAACAAGCGGAAATACCATGGTGCACATTGTTTACAGCGATCTCCTTTCAGGTGATATTGAGGATGCCGTGTGGGGAGTGGTATGGAAAATGTATACATCTGATTACACACAGACAAACAGCTATCAGAAAGGTTATGCAAGAACAGTGGGAGATGATGCAGATTACCTTTATTTTACCACGGCAGTCAGGATCAAAATGACAGAGCCTTATGTGTTTGAAGCAGCAGGCTTTGCAGACCTTGACAGGACCATGGAGGCACTGAAAGACAAATATCCGGAGGCTGATTACGCAGACTTTCCAAGGCTTGGAGATTCAAAGCAGAAGGAGGAGGGGTATCAGCTTGTCTCCGATGAGGAGCAGTTGTATCTGGAAAATGCGGCTTTAGAAAGGATTGTGATACCGATAGAAAAGGAATGGCTTGCAGATCAGGGTGATCCCTTGACGGGCGCTGCAAACGGTGTCCGGAGGGAGTGCTACCAGTGTGATGAGAAAAAGGTGATCTTTGCTTACACGAATGAGGAAAAAGTGTATGTATCCATGTATGAGGGCGGCAGCTGGAAGCAGGTTCTTGTCACCGACGATTATCCTTACGGATTGTCCAAGATTTATGTGGATTTTCCCGAAAACAGTGAGGTCGGCTATATTTATGGGGTCGTTGAGAGAGTTGTTTTTCAGGAAGGCGCTGTTTTGCTGAAGACCACAGACGGCGGTAATAGCTGGGAGACGGTTCCTGCGAGTGACAATGCACTGCAGCATTCCCTGACTATGGATTTTGATTTTCTTACAGATCAGACAGGATATCTGGCCATTCATACCTCCTATGCTCCTTCGGCAGTGCCGCAGCTTCTCAGAACGGAGGATGGAGGCATTACCTGGACACAGGTGATTTTCGATAAGGTGCCGGATTATTTCTGCCAGGCCTATGCACCGGAGCTGGAAGACGGAAGACTGGTGCTCTATGTGGGAATGGAAGAATACAGTGAGATGAACGGAGAGAAGGCGTTTTATGAATCAACAGATGATGGAAGAAGCTGGAACTACAAAAATAAAGTCATCAGGCAGTAGAAGAGGAAAAAGACATCTTTTTCTGTGGATGCTTTGTCAGCCTGTGTTTTTGGTTGTGTATACTGTGTGCTGCCGGTACGCCTATAAGCTTTGCATGTATGGCGGTGTAAAAAGGCGGGGAAGCATTCTGTTTATCTGCGGTCTTTTCTTTTTATTGTATCTGCTGCTGTATGGATACCGATGCCTTCGTTTAAAAATACTGACACAGGAACCGGAACCTGAACGGATATGGTTTTATGGATTTTCAAAAAAGGGGTTGTATCTTTTTGACAGAAAACATGGCTATTATGAAAAGGAGCTTTCCGGGGAGGAGAGTGACTTTGCAAGATTACAGTATAAGAAATTGCCCGGATACCGGTATTTCTTCTGGAAGGTGCCTGCCTGCATTTTTATGATAGCAGTTACAGTTCTGACAGGTTTTGGAATTTATCAAAGCAGTCAGCACTTTCAGGGAAAGCTTTCCTGGATTCTTCATGAGCTTACAACGACAAAATATATTGCGCTTGAACATGACAATCTGTATGATAGTGATATACAGGGGATTTTTGAGGACATCGAAAAGGACGTGGAACTGCCGGAGCACTTGATGTTAAACGATGTTTTCAACCTGCATTTTTCAAAGGACGGCACTATTGTCAGGTTCGACATGATGCTAAAGGGGTATGATGAGAACTATCATTTTGTTGATTCCTGGCTTGTCAGTTATCCTTCTTCTTTGGAAAATAAAATCCGTGTACAGAAGGGTAATGCGGTAAGCAGTTCGGAATATGATGAAGAGAAATCCATAGATGCCCTGCTTGCAGGAGGAAGACTCCTTGACTATGAGGAACTTGTGAGGGACTGGGAGGAAAAGGAATATGGTGTCTACTACATGGGAAGCAGAACCTGGAATCAGTGGGATGAAAATGTATATCTGTTAAGTGTAGATGGAAGAATCAGCTCTGTAAACTGGGAAAATCAAGAGGAAATCACAGGATACAGTATTTCGATATTCTGCCCAGATAATCCCCAAATTACGCCGAAACGCTTTATGGTTGGATACAGATTCAATAAAGAATAGTTACCATTATGATACCTTTTATCCTTTTCAGGTACTTTCAAAGCACGGACTTACCAGGCTGGATTTCGAACCTGTGACCATATTATACGGCGGCAATGGTTCGGGAAAGACGACTGCGCTCAATGTGATAGCGGAGAAGCTTGCGCTTGACAGGGACACTTTATATAACAGATCCAATTTTTTTGAGGATTATACCGGGATGTGTGATTACGAGGAAGAACTGCCCGTCCCTAAGGAAAGCAGAATCATTACCAGCGATGATGTGTTTGATTTTATGCTGAACTTAAGGAGCATAAACGATGGGATTAATCTTAAGAGAGAGCAGCTTTTTGCTGATTATCTGGAGGATAAATATTCTCATTTTCAGATGAAATCACTGGATGATTATGAAAGGCTAAAGAAGGTTAATATGGCAAAGCGAAAGACCCAGTCAAGATATGTCCGTGAGAATCTGATGGATAATGTGCGGGAGCATTCCAACGGAGAAAGTGCATTCATTTATTTTTCTGAGAAGATAAATGAGAACGGGCTGTATCTGCTGGATGAGCCGGAGAACAGTCTTTCTCCGGAGCGGCAGCAGGAGCTTCTTAGATTTCTTCAGGATTCTGCCAGATTTTTCGGATGCCAGTTTATTATTGCTACACACTCCCCGTTTCTTCTGTCCATGAACGGAGCGAAAATCTATGATATGGATGAGGAGCCGGTTGATGTAAAGCGGTGGACAGAGCTGGATAACGTCCGGGCATACTATGATTTCTTCAAAAAGCATGAGCATGAATTTGCGTAAATCAGTGAATAAGCGACAAATAATCAAGGGTTCCGGCGGGTACGCCGGTGCCCTTTTCTAATAGGGAGATAAGTCCCTTCAAGGTATCTTCGATCTCCTCCGAGGTGGAAGGCACCAGAGAGTTATCAAGCTTGACAGCCAAAACGATCAAAGCAATTTCAGAAAGTGCGGCAGGATAATCAAAGTGGATTTCTCCACAGGCAATCCCCTGGGATATAATTTCTGTGAGAACCGGCTTCAATTCGGAAACCAGATAATTTAAATATTTCTGATGCAGAAGGGCCAGGTCCTGTGCACTTGTCTCAGACCGATGTTTCTGTCTTATAAAAACGACAGAGGAATTGCGGCATGCCTGAAAAAGCATTGCCATTCGGGTAAAAGAGGAAATATCCGTACGGGAAGACAGGGACTTTGCTGTCAGCAGAGGCTGTTCGTAGCTGCGCCTTATAAGAGCATCCACAATAGCATCCTTGGAGGGATAGTAGTAATAGATGCTTCCTTTTCCGATACCGGCTTTTTCTGCAATCTCGCTGACAGAAATATGCCGGATACTTTTCTCCTCCAGCAATTGCTGCAAAGCATCAAGTATCTTCTGTGATTTTATCGATTCGGCCATGAGCATTTCACCTTCCCAAATTATCTTTTCGCTGCTAATAATCATATCATATCCCCCAAAGTACAACAACCCTCACATATTAATAGTATATGGACAACCGTATTCAACTGTATCCATAGCGCATGATTGACCGATAGTCGAAAATCATGCTATAATCAAAATAAATAAATTCGACCAATGGTCGAAAAATGTAGGAGGAGAATATGACATACGCAGATTTTTTTAGTGAGATCAAAAACAAATTTATGGGAGCGGATGTAAGTGATATCAAAGAGCATCTCGCTTATCAGTTCAACATCGAGGATGAAGAAGCCGGCGGTATCTTTTACGTGGAAGTAAAAGACGGACAGCTTTTTGTGGAGCCATATGAATACTATGACAGGGATGCCATGTTTACGGCAAGCCCTGACACTTTAAAGAGAATTGCGGAGGGTAAAATGGATCCCATATGGGCATTCACCATGCAGAAATTAAAGGTGGAAGGAAATATTGACAAGGCTCTGAGATTAAAAGAAATCATAGATCTGAAACAGAAGCAGACCAAGAAGAAATAACAGTTAAAATATAGTTGACGTGGAGGAAGTATGGGAATTTTAAAGACTGGAATTGTGTGTGCCGGAGCGCTGCTTGCAGCGGGAGCGGCTGAGACAGCTTATTTTTACGGAAGAACCATGAAGCGGCAGAATGTGAACATGGACCGCACCATTAAGATGGCAGGTACGGACTGGTCACAGTATTCGGATATTCTGGCAGAGAGAAAAGCTTTTATGCTTTCTCAGCCCCATGAGGATGTGTATCAGACGTCTTTTGACGGATTAAAGCTGCATGCGGCTTATTTTCCGGCTATTCAGGATACGGATAAAAAGCGGATCGTGATTTGCTTCCATGGATATACCAGCAGAAGTCTCGCCGATTTTACAGGACTTACTGATTATTATTTCAGACATGGATTTGCCATGCTGCATCCTGATGCAAGAGTCCACGGAGACAGTGAGGGCGAGTATATCGGTTTCGGATGCCTGGACAGAAAGGATGCCATCTACTGGATCAACTGGGTGATTGAAAGATGCGGAACAGATATAGAGATATATCTTCACGGAATTTCCATGGGAGGTTCCACTGTATTGATGGCAAGTGGTTTGGAACTGCCGAAGCAGGTAAAAGGAATCATATCGGATTGTGCCTTTACCTCTCCCAAGGAGGTGTTTACCCATGTGCTTAAGACCATGTATCATCTTACTGCTTTTCCTGTAATGCAGGGGGCGGAAATCGTAAACAAAAAGCTCGCAGGATATGGAATGGATGAATGCAATGCGAAGAGAGAGGTGGCAAAGGCAAAGCTTCCGATTCTTTTTATTCATGGCTCAAAGGATACTTTTGTGCCGGCGAGAATGTGCAGAGAAATATATGACTGCTGTGCATCCCCTAAAAAATGTTAATCGTGGAGGGTGCTGCCCATGGTGAGAGCTACTTTAAGAACATGGAAGCCTATGAAAAGGCACTTGATGACTTTATAGATGCATGTGAAGGAAAGAGAGGGGAAGCGTATGAATGTTTTGAACAGTACAATCCGCGAGATATTGGTAAAATCAGAGGAGGCCTATGGTTCGTGGGATGCTTTCCGATTCAAGGTAAAACAAAGTGATGGCGAAGGAAAAAAATCGGTTGCGGTG
>JAGAQU010000034.1 GCA_017622575.1 Lachnospiraceae bacterium | reverse complement strand
TTCCTGCCCCTCCGGGGTTCTCTTATAAACACCGGCATCCTCTAACACCTGCATGAATACAAGACCGATCTCCTTTTCCACGATTGCATCAATGTTGGAGTTGTCGATTTTGTCATACTTCACGCTGAACTCATCTACCCAGTCCGCATGCTTCTCTAACACTTCATCGCTCCTTAAGTCCTTACCGGCAAGCATAGCTGCCTTCAGCTGCTCCATCTCTCCCTTTAATCTGGCGGGAAGAACGGCAAGTCCCATAACCTCGATCAGGCCGATATTTTCTTTCTTAATATGGTGAAGCTTTGCATGAGGATGATAAACGCCGAGAGGATGTTCCTCGGTGGTAATGTTGTTTCGAAGGACGAGATCCAGCTCGTAATTTTCCCCGCGTTTTCTTGCGATGGGTGTGATGGTATTGTGAGGCTCTCCATCAGTCTGTGCAAAAATAAATGCTGCCTCATCGCTGTAGCCTCTCCACTTATTTAAGATCACGTCTGCCAGTGCAATGATCCGGTCTGTATCCACGCCGCTTAAGCGGATCACGGACATGGGCCACTTCACGACACCTGCGCTGACATCCTCAAATCCCTTTACCGTAAAGCTTCTCTCCACAGGAGCCTTCGCCATGGCAAATTCATAGTTTCCGCCCTGAAAATGATCATGGCTCAAAATAGAACCTCCGACGATCGGCAGATCCGCATTGGAACCCACAAAATAGTGGGGGAACTGCTTTACAAAGTCAAACAGCTTGCAAAAGGTATTATGTTCAATTTTCATAGGTACATGCTGACCATTGAATACAATACAATGCTCGTTGTAGTAAACATAGGGAGAATACTGAAATCCCCAATCATTTCCCTGAATGGTAACAGGAATGATACGGTGATTCTGGCGGGCCGGATGATTCAGTCTGCCTGCATATCCTTCATTTTCCATACAGAGCTGACATTTCGGATATGATGTCTGCTTCGCATTCTTTGCAGCCGCAATCGCTTTCGGATCCTTCTCCGGCTTGGAAAGATTGATCGTAATATCCAGGTCACCATACTCTGTCTTCGCGATCCATTTCCTATCCTTTTTGATCCGATATCTGCGGATATAATCTGTATCACAGCTGAATTTATAATAGTAATCCGTTGCCTTTCCCGGGTCTTCCTTATAAAGCTCTCTGAATTTGCGGATCACTTCACTGGGACGGGGAAGCAACACACTCATGATCTTTGTATCAAAAAGGTCCCTGTAAACAACACTGTTCTCTTCCATGAGTCCGACTTCATACGCATAGTCAAGCATGGCTGAAAGGATAGCTTCCAGATCCTCCACGCCGGTATTTTCCACCTCTGCAAGAGCATCTTCCTCCAAATCCTGAAGCTCCTCCATACCAAAAAGCTCCAACAGTCTGTTGATGGTATAAATTTTATCTTCCTCGGGAACCAGCCCTGTTAAAAGTCCGTACTGAACCAGTTTTCTAATCTCTGTCTGAATCATTTCTCCATCCCCCTTATAACTCACAAGGTCCGTTTCCGATTTCTACTACATAAAATTCCGGTGTTTTGCCTACCTGCTCCTGATATGCTTTGCCAACCTGTTCTTTGAAAGCTTCAATGGCTTCATCCTTTACAATGCTGACGGTGCAGCCGCCAAAGCCGCCTCCTGTAATGCGGGATCCGATCACACCCTCTACCTTCCAGGCTGCATCTACAAGCACATCAATCTCACTGCAGGAAACTGCATAATCATCACGAAGTGACACGTGAGATGCATTCATCAGTTTCCCGAAGGTTTCCAGATCATTGTTCTTCAAGGCTTCTACGGCACGGATCGTTCTCCGGTTTTCGTAAACCGCATGCTTTGCCCTCTTAACTCTCGTTTCATCCTTGATTGCACTCTTATGTGCTTCAAATTCCTCTTCTGTCAGATCGCCGAGTCCCTTGATATCTGTCACTGCCTGCAATTCTGCAAGCGCCGTTTCACACTCGCTTCTTCTGGTGTTGTATTCTGAATTCACAAGAGAATGCTTTACCTTACTGTTGGTTACTACGATCTTTGCGCCGGCTAAGTTGATCGGTGCATATTCGTAAGAAAGATCTGCCGTATCAAGGAAAATGGCATTGTCCTTTTTCCCCATAGCCGATGCAAACTGATCCATGATCCCGCAGTTCATACCATTGAAATTATTCTCCGAATACTGACCGATCTGTGCCAGTTCCACATTTGTCACATCAAATCCGAACAGCTCACGCAGCATAAATCCCGTTACCACTTCCAGAGAGGCGGAGGAAGATAAACCGGATCCGTTCGGTATATTACCATTCAATACAATGTCAAGACCGCAGTCCATCTTCATCCCACGTTTTTCGAAAGCCCACATCACTCCCTTCGGATAGTTTGTCCAGTCCGCTTCCTTTTCAGGCTTCAGGCCTTCAATACTTGATTCGATCACGCCGAGATGATCAAAGTTCATGGAATAAAATCTAAGCTTCCTGTCATCACGCTTTTTCACAGCCATATAGGTGCCGATGGTCAGCGCACAGGGAAAAACATGTCCGCCGTTGTAGTCAGTATGTTCTCCGATCAAGTTCACACGCCCCGGTGCAAAAAATACTTTTACTCCTTCACTGTCCCCAAATACTTCTTCAAATTTTTTTAAAACTGTTTCTTTCATGGCAATACCCATACCTTTCTCTCAATTTACTAATTCTATGTTAATGTACCTTTTCTGCAAAAAAAAGACAGGTTTGTTATACAAACCTGTCAAAATGTTAACTGTTTATTTTATTTACCTGATTGATAAAGTCCTCTATCTGCTGCAAGTATTCCTTATTTTTTCTTGTTTCACCCTTCTGCATCTCTTTGCGATAGGCGGAAGGAGACATCTTTTTCATCTGCTTGAATGATTTGGTAAAGACAAGAGGATCCGTATATCCGCAGGAGAGCGCAATACTTTCCACGGGAAGGGATGTGATCTGCAAAAGCTCTGCCGCCTTAGTGATCCGGAAAGCCGAAAGGAACTGCTGCGGCGACATTCCCATGGAATTCTTAAACAGGGTGTAGAGATAGCTTCTGTTGATACATACATAATCCGCCACATCTGTGATCTTGATGGGATTACAGTAATTGCCGACGATAAATTCCACAGCGCGCTTTACATAGGCATCTCCCTTATCCGTTTCTCCCTTTTCTTCAATATGCGCACTTTCCGCAATCAACGACAGAAACAAATACAGCTGCCCGTTTCTTCGAAGTTCATTAGCCACGCTGAAGGTCTTGTGCTCCAGCATATCCTTCACCGCTTCATAGAACTCCTCTCCTCTGTCAGTTTTAAATACGGGATTGGTAAGTGATAATCCCGTAGACTGCACAATCTCTGTGGCCCGCTGTCCGGAAAAGCCCACCCATACATAAGTCCAGGGATCCGTTTCATCTGCCTGGTAAAAGGCAAGCTCCTCCGGCGGTATCAGAAAACCGTATCCCTGTTTAAGAGGATATTCCTTCCCGCCGATCGCCAGCTTCCCCTTGCCTCCGATCACATAATGGATCACAAAATGCGGCTTGAACGCCGGCCCGAAGCTGTGAAGAGGTTCTGTCCTTGACAGTCCGCAGCAATTCACATATAAGCTTCCGCTTTTTTCACCCGTAAACTCAAGTTCGTATGCTTTTTCCATGAGTACTCCCTGCTTTTCCAGATGTGCTGTCTTTTTTATAAATATTATTAAATAAATATAAACTTATTGTCAATATATCATTATCATGTTATTCTTTGTTCTGTAACACATTTATCATCTATTTTCAAAGGTTTCTGATGGCTTGTAGACTTCTGCATAGGAAAACAGGGACTCAAGATCACCTACGACACCGTGTTCCGGAAGATCTTTGATCCCGATACCGAAAAGGGACTAAAGCGTCTCGAATCCCTTTTATCTGCCATCATGGGCAGGCCGTTAATGATTATTGGTGTCATGCCAAGAGAGGGCACCCAGCTTGCAGAAAGTGCCAGCTTTGTGGTGATGGATGTGCTGGTACAGCTGGATGATATGTCCTTTGCCAACATCGAGATGCAGAAGATCGGTTACAGCTTTCCCCTTGCCAGAGCAGACTGCTATATCTCCGACATCACCATGCGCCAGTATGTGTCCGCAAAGGCGGAGCTTGGATCTGACTTCACCTTTAACGACCTCCACAAAGTATACGGTATCATCCTGATGGAGCAAAGTCCCG
>JAGAQU010000033.1 GCA_017622575.1 Lachnospiraceae bacterium | reverse complement strand
TATGTGCTCCTTCCACGGCAGAATTTTCTTTCTCCACTTCGGCAACCTTGCCATGGGCAAAATTGGAATATTCTGCACCTACCCTGCCTGCAACCACTTTTACCGGACTTTCCGGTTTGAATTGCTTTTCTTTTTCCACGGCAGTCAGCACATACTTTGCTTTTCCTGTCTTTTCATCAAAGACACGCTCAAAGGAATACTCCTTTTTCTTTGGTATCTTCTTTCTTGCAGCTTCGGTCTTTTTCCCGGCTTTCTCTGCCTTATTTTGCAGTCTGTCTAATTTTTTGCTTCCATGAAACTCCGACTCTGCTCCTTCCGTAAAGGTTTTTTCCTTCGTCTGGAAATCACGTTCAAAATCAGATTGTTTTGTACGTTTCCTGTTCTGATACTCCCTCCTGTGGTATTTTCCTTTTTTGTCGGATTGGTGGTAGGTATCCCTGCGGTGGTAATCATCCTTTTGCTGATGTTCCTCCTGCTCCCTGTTACCTTCCTCTGTAAAAGTATTATTTTCCTGCGAAAAATCTCTTTTCCTCTTACTGTCCGCATCCATATTCTCAGACTTCAAATCCTTTTGCTCTGCGGAAGGATTTTCACTGTGTCCAAAAGTGTCCTGCTTCTGATACTGCTTTTGATTTCTGCGTTTTGCTGAATTCCCCGACTTCTGGACATTCTGTCCAAAAGTTTCAGACTGTTCCTTTTTCGGAACATCTCCGGAAGTGTCATTTGCATCTCTTGGCTGATGTGTACCGGAATGCCTATGCTGTACTTTTTGTGAAGCGGTGTCCTTTTCGGAACCACCTTTAGCAAAAGCACTCTTATCCCTTGCAAACCCAGCCGACTTGTCTTTTTTATTCTCTGCCACTAATCAACATCCTCCTGTTTTACACTTTCTTCCGGTTTGGTATTCATAATCGCATAGGTCTTTGTGTCTGTCGGGTATTTATCCACAAAAGGAATCACCACGTTATCAAACAGAATCAGACCGGAACCCGGCTCTGAATTGGTCACATGGGAAAGCTGTTTTTCCGAAAGCCCCAGCTTATCAGCAAGTATCGCCTGATCCTTTGCATTCTGGTTCAAGAGATAAACAAAATCTGAGTTACCAAGAATACCCTCGATTTCCTCCGACTTTAAGAAGTCACCCACATTCTGTGTCAGACCTGTCGGAATACCGCCCCATTTTCTGAAACGCTTCCAGATTTCCACCGAATAAATGGCAGTCTGCCTCTCCTTTAGAAGAAGGTGGAACTCATCACAGTAATAACGGGTAGCGATTTTTCTCTCCCTGTTCTGTGACACCCTGTTCCATACGGCATCCTGTACGATGAGCATACCCAGCTCTTTCAACTGGTTTCCCAAATCCCTGATATCAAAGCACATGATACGGTTCTTACTGTCCACGTTAGTGCGGTGATTAAAATAATTCTGCGAACCATGCACATACAGCACAAGGGAATTGGCAATACGCTCTGCTTTCGCATTCTTATGGTCTAAAAGGGCATTATACAAATCCTCAAGGATAGGCATATTCTCCGGCACCGGATTTTCAAAATAGGCATCATAGATATGACGGATACATTCGTCAATGATACCCTTCTCATCATTCTCCAGACCGTCCTTTCCTCCGGCAATCAGATCACACAGGGTAATGATAAAATCGCTCTTTAATTTCAGAGCTTCCTTATCCCCCTTATGGCTTAACTGAATATCCATCGGGTTCAGATAGTCTTTGGAATTGGTTGCCAGCTTTACCACCTGCCCATGCAAAGCTCCCACAAGGGCAAAATACTCGCCCTCCGGGTCACAGATAATCACATCATCCCTTGTCATAAGAAAGCAAGATAAAATCTCCCTCTTGGCACTAAAGGACTTACCACTACCCGGTGTTCCTAAAATCACTCCGTTTGGTGTGCGAAGCCGCTTTCTGTCTGCCATGATCATGTTGTTTGACAGGGCATTTAAACCATAATAGATTGCCGGTGCAGGCATAAATAATTCCTGCGTACAGAACGGTACAAGAATAGCGGTACTCTTTGTGGTAAGCACACGCTCAATTCCCGTATCATTGCAGCCAATCGGTGCGGAAGCCATAAGTCCCTGCTCCTGCAGATACTGCAAACATCTTAGGTTACAGTTTGCCTGCTGGATAATGCCGGACACCCTCTGTGTAATATTTTCAAGCTCCCTCTTGCTCCTGCCGTAACAGGTAATCAGGAACGTCATTTTGATAATCTTCTGGTTACTGGTGTTCAGATCGTCAAGCAGCTCCAGTGTATCCTTTTCATAAGTGATAATATCTGTAGGCAGAATATCCATATCATATCCACTGCGGACTGCCTTTTTCTGCTCCTCAATCTTCATCTTCTGAATATTGGTCAAAGCACCCTTTAACATCTTGATTGCCTTTACCGGGTCCATTGTCTGCATGTGCATGGTAATAGTCAGGTTATCATCAATATCAAGGAGCTTCTTTAACAGCTCATCATTAAACCGTGGTGCAATGATGTCCAGATAATGAACACTGCCATACATCTTTCCTGCCTTAAAACGGCTTGGATAACGGAAGTCAAAGCCCGGCGGTGCAATGTAGTCCTTTACACTCTTACCGGACTCTGCCAGCTCCTTAAACGAAAAACGGAAAGGCTCCATGGTATCCTGATTAAAATACTCATGCAGGATACGCAGACGTTCCTTTCCGTCAAGACTTTTGGCTTGAGTACCAAGGTTTAAGAAATTCCTGATAACATCCTTTTCAATGTTATTCAGTTTTGATTTCGCTTCCTTATATCCCTTACACTCCGTACCAAAAATAAGATATTTTGATTTAATGATGCCGTTGTTGCCCTTTGCAGCCTGCTTCTTTAACATTTCCGTATATTCCTCTCGGATATCGTCAAAATCATCTCCCTGCAAAGGAATGTCAAACTGGTCTATCAGTGTCTGCTCATTGACCTGCCTGTTAAATAAAAACAACTCAAATCTGATAGACGGGTCAAAATAATTGATGAGCTTGCTGTACTCCTCTAAAATCTCCCCCTGGTCCTCTATTTCCAGAAGGTCATAATTTATATCATAAAATTC
>JAGAQU010000032.1 GCA_017622575.1 Lachnospiraceae bacterium | reverse complement strand
TTTCTGAATTTATTCTTACTTGAAACGTTGAATCCTTTGGTGCAATAGCAACATTCAAATTTGTATCCATAAGACATACCTCCACTTTTTCTACATCATAACACTTCTTTCACTATGCGTCAATACATTGTCATTACACGCGCTTTTATGATATATATTTTCTATGAGACAATTTCATATTGTTTTGATTAACCATAGCATTCTTAACTTCCTGATTTTTTCTCACTCAAAGTGTCTTTACTCTCTATAGAACTCCGGCTTTGGCTTTTCTCCCGGCATTATTGGCAACAACACATCCTTCAGAACAATGACCATTTTTTCATCGTTAGGATTAAAAACCATTCCAGCTATCTTGTCTTTATTGAACATATTATTCATGAGATCTCTTGCTTTGGCTATGTCCCACGTTGTATTATATTTTGCCTGTTTTGCTCTTTGTTTGCTGGTAAAACACACCAGCATCCGCTTGCCCATTACTTCCATATATCCCTGTTGCGCCAGTCCCGGCCGCACTGGATCATATACGCATGACATGATCAGTTTCATATCTTTATTGTAAGCCTGCTTTAAAAGCAACATAAAACTCATTTCTCTTTCTAAAGACGGTTCACTTGTTGCCAGGTTCTCCATCCGCCGCCACAATTCCTTATCTGTCATGCCTATGCCTCTCCCTGCAAAAATCTTAAGATTTCTTCGTATGTTTTACTGCTTTTCTCCACAGCTGCCAGTAACTCCTTCTTCTTCATTTCATCCTTCTTGGCATAAAGATCTTTGAGTTTTTTTACATCCGCATCATACTTTGCTTTTGATTTTGAAACCTGTTCTTCCTGCTTTATGATTTCCTCATCTATTGTTATGTTATTCTTTCTTGGTCTTGCCATATCACTGTTCCTCCAAGGTCTGTCTGTCATATTTATTCAGCATCTCGCTCAGCTCATCCGCCTGTTTTTTTACCGCAGCCGCATCCAAATGAAATGCCCGCAGGATATCCTTCTGCGTTGCCGTTACTGCATGATCCATCCGGTATCTTCCGTCAAGCCCACGTACCATCTCAATCTTTTCCAGTTCCCGGATTGCCGCCGGCACCGTCATGTAATTCGGATGTTTCTCCATCCGGAACACTTCATCCTTCAGCATGGTATACATCTTACAGCGGACAATCAGCGCCACAAATTCAACAAAAATCTTTGCCGATGCTGCCTCGTCACTTTGTACCCGCAGGCTTTTATTTCCAAGATAGGATTTATCTCCTTTGAAAAGTTTCTCTGAAGCATCCCGGCTCTTGTAAAGCTCCAATGCTTCTTTTGCAGTCATCTTCTCGGATGTGACAATAGCAAAATATCCTCCCAGATCCCGCTCCCGTTCAATCACATCTGCACGTTCTCTCGCAAACAGGAATGTCCCATCCTCTTCATAGGTTTCAAGGTGAAAATACTCTTTATATCCTTCTCCGATCGTGACCTTCTGTCCTTTGAGCGAGTTTAAGTATCTCATCATCCGCTCCATTCTTGCATCTATCTGCTCCCGTTCTGCTGCAGCCTTGTGGTCTGAATAGAACAGATGGAAATATCTTTCCCTTGTATCTGAAGCATACAGTTGCTTTTTGACTGTCATGCCATAGGTTTTATACTGCCTGATGTTACATTCGCGACTGTTTTCAAACTTACCTTTGTTTTCAAGGATCAGATCACTGACAAAAGAATTCATCCCCTTTACCATGATCACAAAATCATAACCACACTTGTCCATGTACTGGATATTTTCTTTGCTGAAATACCCTCTGTCGAGGATAAACCCCGCATGCCTGTAACCATAGCCGCTGGCTTTTTCCAGCATGAACTGCAGCTGAGAGATATCTACTATACTTCCCGGATACTGCTCGTAAAACAGGGGTTCTCTGTTGTATGTATCATAAGCAATGGAGTAATTGAATACCGGAAGATTTTTGTCATCCTTTGCGTGCCCAAACTCCACCATCTCTATATTGCCTGCCTGACAATTCTTGTTGGTAGAGTCATATGAAATATATATTTTCTCTCGATGATCCCGGTTTGAATTCCATTCATTCAGGAAACCGATTCTTTGGTCATCCGTTACAGATGCAAAGAAATCCGACACCTTTGAATCACTATATATATGCATTCCCGCAGTAAAAAGCGGATGGTTGTATGCATAATCCGGATAATACTGGGCTGCATTATTTTCTGCGACAATGGAATAGGCCGCTAAATCCAGAAATAATCCACAATCCTTTATCCCCAAATATTTCTTTAAGATTTCCGGAAGCTCGTAATCTTCCAGAATCTTACGGACAATCATAAATGCACCTATCCGAATGCAACTGCTCCGGTTTACTCCCACTTTCAGTTCTGGCAATTCTACATCTCCGAAATACTTTAAGTAATTCTCGTTCGGGATCATCATCGTCTGATCCGTAAGCGATTGTTTTCCAATTGTCTTATGATTCGGAATGTTGTATTTTTTCTCCGGGTGATAGGTTCGACCTGCCACATATCTCACGTAGGTTGTACCGCCCTTTGTAAACCTTCCTATCTTACCCGGAACCTCCGGTATTTTCACCTCAAAATCCAGATACACGATATACTCCTTTCAGAGATTTGTTTGAGCGCTACTTCTCACTCGTTATTATATCGTTTTCCCATGATTTTTTCAAGTGTTTTCCCATAAAAACCCAGTGTTTCTGCGGTTTCTGGATCATTTCTCAGGTCGTTTCTGCTTTGAGTGAGAAATTACTCAGGAAGTTCACAAATAAAGAAAACAATTCCAAAAATCTGATAGGTCAGAGAGTAAAGGAATTGCGAACTGAAAGGCAGCTATCGCAAAAAGCACTGGCAGAACAGCTCCAGCTTGCCGGATATGAATTTAGCGATTTGACCGTATTACGAATAGAACAAGGGAC
>JAGAQU010000031.1 GCA_017622575.1 Lachnospiraceae bacterium | reverse complement strand
TGAAGCTTTAAAAGAAAAAAGCACGCTAAATGACACAATCAGCACTTCAAAGTGTGTTTTCACACAGGATAAGAAGTAGTATTCTGTTAGTAGTGAGGTGACAGATTATGCGAACCGGAGAAAAAATTGCATTCTTGAGAAAGAAAAAGGGATTTACCCAGGAACAGATGGCGGAGATACTGGAAGTTTCGCGTCAATCCGTATCCCGATGGGAAATTGATGCGGCTTTTCCCGAGACAGGGAAACTGATAAAGCTCAGCAGACTTTTGAAGTGCAGTGTTGATTTTCTGCTAAATGAGAGTGAGCGGGAAGTTTTTGATGAAAAGCCGGTGCTTTCTGTGAATGTGGCTTATCAGTTTATCAGAGATTGCGGATATTTTTTCCTTGCCACAGCTTCGGGAAACAAGCCCAATCAACGGCCCATGGGAATGATATACTGTGACGGAAACAGCTTATTTATCGGTACAGACCGCAGAAAGAATGTTTTTTCGGAAATAATGGATAATCCTCATATCAGTATTGTAAGCTATAATCTGCATACGCGAAAGTGGATTCGGATCACAGGGGATGCTTTTGAAGAGACAGCTATGGATATTTACCGTGCAATGAGGGATTCCTTTCCTATGCTGGTTCAAAAGTACGGCGATGAGGACGAAGTTTATTTTGCAGTCTTACGGCTAAATATTTCATTGATAGAGATTGAGTAAAGGAGAGAGGCTATGAATCAGGAAGCTTTGAAAGTAATGAATGAGCGTTTTGGAAAGGACACAGTGATTGCGCTTGGCACGACAGACGGAGCGTATCCGGCAACCAGGTATGTGAATGCCTATTACGAGAATGGAGCTTTTTATGTCATTACATATGCCTTGTCCAATAAAATGCAGCAGATAGAAAAGAATCCTAATGTTTCCGTGTGCGCAGAATGGTTTACGGCAAGAGGAAAGGGCGAGAATCTCGGATATTTCGGCAAGGCTGACAATGCGGAAATTGCCGGTAAGCTGAGAAAGGAATTTGCTTCCTGGATTGATAACGGGCACAACAATTTTGAGGATGAGAATACCATTATTTTAAGGATAAAGCTTGAGGATGCTGTTCTTTTTTCATACGGAACCCGGTATGAGATTAATTTCAGCGAGTAAAGCTGTTAAGATAATTATGGATTTCAAGGGATGAATGAGCATGAAAAAAATATCTTCTTTATGTATGCTTTCCGGTTTGTGTTTAGAACTGGCTGGCTGTGAAGTACGACGAGAGGGCGCGCAGCTAACTTTTGTCAATGGAACCCACTACACGCACATATCGATTGGCGAACTCCTTTTTGGAATACTGCTGGCAGCATTTATCTTATGGTGGGTTTTAGCAGTAATAAGACGTTTTATGATTCGCAATGATATCAATTTCTGGGGATGTACCGTGGCGAATATTATTGATGAAAATAAAGGCTATCGGACAGGTGAGATAAGCGGAAGAAGCAGCAGAAACGGCGCGGTTGTTTATCCTGATTACAAGGTTGAGTATTATGCTTCGGGAAGAAAATATGAATCCTGTCTTAACGGTTCTGACCTGATAGGCTGTGATGATACGGTGGATATAAAATACCTGAAAACCAGGCCAACCATTATTCGCGTAGCAAGAGATAATAGAAAATAAAAAAGGAGTGATCATCAAATGAATAAGGATTGGTCGGAAAAGAATAAGCAAATACAGATGCTTCTCGGGAAAAAAGCTACCTACGAGGAAGGGATAAAGCTTTTGATCGAATTTCGTCAGGAGCTGTTTCAACAGATAACATACATAGTAAACGGATTCCCGAAGGAAACATTTTATCAGATGCCGTATGGAGGTGCCAAGGGGTATCACAGCAAGACACTTGCCTATTCCATCTGGCACATTTTCAGGATTGAAGATATTGTGGCACATTCCCTGATACAGAATGATGAACAGATCTTCTTTTCAGGTGGTTATCAGGAGAAAATGGGTACGAAACGAATCACCACCGGGAATGAGCTCAAGGGGGAGCAGATAGCCGATTTCTCCAAAGAACTGGATGTACCTGTGTTATATGAATACGCAGAAGCGGTCATGCAATCCACAAATGCGCTCCTTCAAAAATTGGATTATCGGGATATGCACAGAAAATTTGAAGAAGCGGACAAGGAGAGACTGATCGAATCGGAATGTGTAGGCCGGGAGGAAGAGGCGAACTGGCTTATCACATATTGGTGTGGAAAGAATGTTTTGGGACTGATCAAAATGCCCTTTTGCCGACACTGGATCATGCATATCGAAGCAATGCAGAGGATCAAAAACAGATTATGCGCACTTGCACGGAGGGGAGTTGATCCCATAGCATATTGCGGATTTTCCTGCAACCATTGCTTTTTAGGGCAGTGGTGCGGATCCTGCCGGACAGATTACAATGCCTGCTCCTTTGCCACCTGCGCTCCGGATAAGGTTTGCCCCAATGTGGCATGCTGTCAGAATAAGAATATCGACGGTTGCTATGAATGTGAGGAACTGGAGACTTGCGAAAAAGGCTCTTATACACCGGAAAATGATGGCGCGAATGCGGCGAAGGCACAGGCAATGTTTATCAGAAAGCATGGGAAAAAGGCATTTCTCGGTGTACATAACAAGCTTCACGAGAAATATGAATTTGCAAAGACCCAGGAAATTCTCGGGCAGGATATGTACGAGGGGTTAAAAATACTTGAGGAGACATATGACATTTAAGATTGGAGAAGATGGTTGACATTGTTGAAATACCGTGGTACGATACTACCGACAGGTTGTCGGTAGTATCGCATGTGCACGGCTGGGCACAGTCACTTGCAAAATGGTGGAGATTTAATGAGAGTAGTAAAGGAAGCAAAAGAGCGCAGAAACGAAATATTGGATGTGGCGGAAAGACTCTTTGCCACAAAAGGTTTTGACAATACCAGCACCAACGATATTCTGGATGAGGTTGGGATTGCAAGGGGAACCCTGTACTACCACTTTAAGTCAAAGGAAGATATTCTGGATGCCATGATCGAGCGCATCAGCAAAAGGCTGGTTGCGAAGGCAAAGGCGATTGCAGAGAATAAGGAGATACCGGTTTTGCAGCGCCTGACCATGGCTATTATGGCTCTGAACCTGAACAATGATCTCGGGCGTGAAGTGATGGAACAGGTTCACAGAACGCAGAATGCCCTGCTTCATCAGAAAATGCGTGAGAATCTGCTGGCGGGAGTAAATCCTGTGATCACGGGGCTGGTTAAGGAAGGCATCGAACAGGGGATCTGTCGTACGGATTATCCGGCAGAGGTAGTGGAGATGACAATGCTGTATTCCAGCATATCCTTTGATGCACTATCGGAGGATTCAGAAGAAGAAAGGCAGAGGAAAATAGAGGCCTTTATCTATAATCTGGAGCGGCTCCTTGGCATGGAACAGGGAAGCCTGCAGGAGGCAGTGATGCCGATCTTTCAGGATGCTGGTGAATAAGAAGAGTTTGCTTGCAAGCTCTTTTCTTTTAAAAGATAACCGACAGACAGACGGTCTGTTAAGAAAGGATGTTGATTATGGGAAATCATAAAAGTAACTTTTCAAAATTCATGCTGCTTTGGTCAGGAGAGTTTATTTCTGCCATCGGCAGTGGACTTACCAGCTTTGGTCTAAGTGTGTATGTGTTTAGGCAGACAGGAAGTGCAGCAAGTATGGGACTTGTCACCTTACTTGCATTTCTGCCCACCCTTCTTTTTAGCGTTCCGGCAGGCGTTCTGGCAGATAAGTATGACAGAAGGCTGCTTATGCTGATCGGTGACGGCTTTTCTGCTCTTGGCATTGTATACATATTGATCTGCATGCTGCAGGGCGAAGCTAAGCTTTATCAGATTTGCGTCGGTGTATTTGTAAGTGCAGTATTTTCCTCCCTTTTGGAACCCTCTTATCGGGCCACGGTGACGGATCTGCTTACCAAGGAGGAATATTCCAAAGCCAGTGGTCTTGTGAGCATCGCAGGAAGTGCAAGATACCTGATTTCCCCTGTTTTGGCAGGCATCCTGCTTGCCGTAAGTGACATCAGGCTTTTATTTGTCATCGACATCAGCACCTTTATTCTTACTGTGATTTCAACCGCAGTGGTAAGAAAAGGAATTGCCACAAAGGAAACAGAGAATCAGTCCGGTTTCTTTAAGAGCCTCACGGAGGGCTGGAGGGCAATTGCGGACAGACGGGGAGTACTTCTTCTGATCCTGGTTTCGTCTGTTATGACCTGCTTTATGGGCGCGATACAGATTTTATCAGAACCCCTGATTCTTGACTTTGCTGACAGCACAACGCTTGGAATCGCACAGACGGTCTGTGCATCCGGAATGCTGGTATCAGGCTTGTTTTTGGGAATGAGAGGAATTAAAAAAGGGTATGTGAAGGTGCTTGCGATTTCTTTATTCCTTACGGGGATTACCATGATAGGTTTTGGAATCAGGGAGAATATCTATATTATATGTCTGTTTGGTTTCTTATTTTTTGCAACTTTGCCCTTTGCAAATAATTGCCTGGACTATCTTGTCAGAACCAATATTCCGGATGAACTGCAGGGAAGAGCCTGGGGCGTGATCGGTTTTCTGTCCCAGATCGGATATGTTGTCGCTTACGGACTTGCAGGTGTGGCGGCAGACGGGATTGCATCAAAGCTTCAGATCGGAGTGGGACGCGGGGCAGCAGGCGTTGTAATGACAGCCGGAGTACTTTTAAGC
Source organism: Lachnospiraceae bacterium (assembly GCA_017622575.1). Classification (GTDB taxonomy): domain Bacteria; phylum Bacillota; class Clostridia; order Lachnospirales; family Lachnospiraceae; genus Suilimivivens. Next base: position 10,812 of record JAGAQU010000031.1, on the reverse strand, counting down.
TTAACGGCGTTATCCCTGTACCCCATAAAAAGTATCAGAGCCCTGGAAAGGAAATCATCATGACAGGAAAATTGATTTGGAATGATATCAGGCAGAATAAGCTGTTATCTTTTGTGACCTTAGTTTTTATGACGATTACGGCCATGTTGCTTGCGCTTACCGTACTTTTGTCTGTTAATCTTCTGGGGGCCATTGATGATCTGATGGCAAAGGCGCAGACTCCTGATTTTTTGCAGATGCATGCAGGAGAGATAGACAGGGAAGAAATCAGCCAATTTGCCGGGAAACATGACGAGATAAAGGAATGGCAGGTGTGCCGGTTCTTAAATCTGGAAAACAGTTCTGTCAGTCTGGGTGGCAAAAGTCTTGCGGACAGTACGCAGGATAACGGGTTATGTGTTCAGGGAGATCAGTTTGATTATCTGCTGGATATGGAAAACAAAAGACCTGAGGTTGCAAAAGGAGAGGTCTATGTGCCGGCCGGTTATCGTGCTCTGTACGATTTAAGTGTCGGCGATTTTCTGCAGATTGGCAGCTGTAAATTAAAGATTGCAGGCTTTATCAGGGATTCCCAGATGAATTCCATGATGGCTTCCTCCAAACGTTTTCTGGTAAATGAGGCGGATTATGAAAGGATAAAAGAGCAGGGCGAGGAAGAATATCTGATCGAATTTCTTTTGCAGGAAGAAGCCGACACGGGAGTGTTTGGAACGGCTTATGCGGAAGCAGGACTTCCGGCGAACGGGCCCACCGTTACAAAACCACTCATCCGTATGATGAATGCGCTGTCTGACGGAATGATGATCCTGGTGATTTTTCTGGTGAGCATTGTCGTACTTCTGATCTCCCTTCTGTGCATCCGTTTTGTTCTGGCACTGAGGATGGAAAAGGATATGAGAGAAGTGGGTATGCTGAAAGCACTTGGAATCGGGAAAAAAGAGATCAGACAGATATACTTTTCCAAGTATGTTCTGCTGGCTGCGTGTGGCGCACTGGTTGGACTCGTTTTTGCTTATCTGATTCAGGGACCTCTGGTAAAACAGATGCAGGAGCTTTACGGCGTTGCAAAAAGCGGATGGCAGACCGGAATTTTCTCTGTTTTGGCAGTGATGCTGACAGAGGGGATCATCCTTTTTTCTATCCGGAAGGGGCTGAAAAGGACAGAGAAGCTCTCGGTTCTGGAAGCACTTTTTTTGGAACCGCGGGAGGAAAAGAAAAAAGAATACCTGCAGTATCTGCTGATCGGCTTTGTGACAGCAGCCTGTGTATTTTTGATGCTGGTGCCTGAGAATCTGTACAGTACACTTTCTTCGCCTGATTTTGTCACTTACATGGGAATCGGAAATGGAGAGATCCGTATCGATGTGCGGCAGACAGAGGATATCGCTCGGACAACAATGGAAGTTGCGGAGAATCTTATAAATGACGAGCGGGTGGAAAAATTCACAGTGCTTCAAACAAAAAACTATTCATCATTTCTTGCAGATGGAACGAAATGCAACCTGATGGTAGAAGAGGGTGATCACACCGTTTTTCCGGTAAGCTATGTAAACGGGACAGCACCGGAAAAGGAAAACGAGATTGCACTCTCCACCTTAAATGCCAAGGAACTCGGAGTGTCGGTGGGAGACAGCCTGATACTCCAGACAGGCAATGGGACAACGACTTATGCGGTATGCGGCATTTATTCGGATATCACCAACGGCGGAAAGACAGCAAAGGCAGATATTGTAAATGCACAGGACGATACTACGGTCATGTGGAGTATCCTGTATGTCTCCCTGAAATCCCCGGTATCCCGGCAGGAGTGGCTTTCGGAATACAGCAGTAAGGGAATCAAAGCGGTTGACATTGCAGATTATGTGGCGCAGACCTATGGTCAGACACTACAGCAAATCAAGCTGGCGAAGGGCGTTGCAGCAGGGGCAGCCGTGGTGATCATTTTTGTGGTGATTATGCTGTTTATGCGGCTGATCGTGGAGAAAAAGAGGTATTCGATCTCTTTGCAAAAAGCCCTGGGCTTTACCAGTGGAAGCATAAGAAAGTCATATATGATAAAAGGATTGCTTCCTGCTGCTGTCGGAATCGTCACAGGACTGCTCCTTTGCAGTGTCCTGGGAGAGGGACTTTGCGGTATGTTCCTGCAAACACTGGGCGCAGATGGCTTCCGTTTCGTTGTGGAATGGGAGAAGATATTGCTTTTGATACCGGCACTCGCTTTACTGACGGTAGTTTTAGCGGTCCGGCTTGGTATATCGGAAATAAAAAAGGTGAAAGCCTTTGAATGCTGTATGAGAAAGGAATAGGTAAAATGGCTGAATTATTGAGAGTGGAAAATCTTTGCAAGGATCAAATACTGAATAACGTTTCTTTCACCATAGAAAAAGGGGAAATGGTGGCAGTCATGGGCCCTTCAGGTTCCGGGAAGTCTACGCTTTTATACAATGTGGCAGGTATGGATCAACCCTCAGGGGGAAGCGTCTTTTTAAACGGTGAGGAGATCACGAAGCTTTCGGAGGATGAAAAAGCCTTTTTCCGGCTGCATAAGATGGGCTTTGTGTTTCAACAGATGAACATGATGGGAAATCTGAATATTCTGGATAACATTCTGTTACCTGCTGTGCAGGCAAATAGGGGCGGAAAAGAACTCGGGAAAAGAAGCAGAAAGGAAAACAGAAGCTCAAAGACGCAGCTGAGAGAGAATGCTGCAAAACTGATGCAAAAGTTGTCTATTTCTGATCTTGCGGGGCGCAGTATCACCCGGGTTTCCGGCGGACAGCTTCAGCGTGCCTGTATTTGCAGAAGTATGATAAATCACCCTGAGATTTTGTTTGCCGATGAGCCTACCGGAGCACTGAACAAGAGTGCTGCAGCGGAAGTTATGGAGGAATTCATAAAGCTGAACAGGGAAGGAACCACAATCCTGCTGGTCACTCATGACAGCAAGGTGGCAAGCAGATGCAGCCGTATCCTGTATCTGCTGGATGGCAATATCTGTGGGGAATTGAAACTTCCTAAAGCGGAAGGCAGTATGGAAAAGCAACGGGAGGAAACGGTAAATAAGTGGCTCATGGAAATGGGATGGTAACAGGTCATTGTAGGAAAAAGCCGGATATAGTATAATTTGATTATGCGATAAAGCTATTGCGGTGAGGGAAGAAGCGAAAGCGCTTCGGAACGGAGAAAAAATGAAAATTGTTACACTGATGGAGGATACCTGTGGTCATCCGGAATGCTGCTTTGAACATGGATTATCCGTTTATATCGAGACAAAGAACCATAAAATACTAATGGATACCGGCGCAACGAACGCTTTTATCCATAATGCGGCAAAGCTTTGCGTTGATTTGGAAAGAGTGGATACTGTGATATTAAGCCACGGGCATTACGATCATGCCGGTGGCTTAATGGCATTTTGCGAGATTAACAAACATGCGCAGATCTATATGCAGCAGACTGCCACCGGGGATTATTATCACGGGGAACGGTATATCGGAATCGATAAAGAGATACGGAACCTCCCACGGGTTCATTTTCTCCGGGGGGATTATGAGATCGATGGGGAATTATCCCTTTTCACCAATATTGCAGGCAGAAGATTTTATCCCCGGAGCAATTTTCTGTTATCTGAGAGAATAAACGGAAACAATGTGCAGGATGCTTTTTTGCATGAACAATGTCTGGTGGTTCACACTCCGGAAAGCACTGTTTTGCTGTCCGGCTGTGCACACAACGGAATTTTGAACATACTGGACCGTTATCAGGAATTATATCATGGCATTCCGGATCTTGTGGTCAGCGGATTTCATATGATGAAAAAAACAGACTACACACCGGAGGAGACCGGGACGATCAGGGAAACGGCTATGGAACTTAAAAAGATGAAAACAAGGTTTTATACCGGACATTGTACCGGACAAAAAGCGCTTGATCTGATGAAACCTATCTTGGGTGAGCAACTTAAGGAAATTCACAGCGGCAGTCAGTGGGAGGTTTCATCATAGGAGGCACCTTGGGACGAAATTTTTCATTTCGGGAAGAAATATGGATTACGGGAATAAATAGCAATGGAGAAATTATGGTTGCCGGATAGCATCCGGAAAATAGTGGAAGGAAAAGAATATCAGGAAAATCATGTTGGTATGTCAGATTCGAGAGTGTTTATGTTCGATGACATGATCCTGAAAATACAGGCATATTCCGGGGAAACAGATAATGAGTATATGGTCTGCAACTGGCTTTCCGAAAAGATTCCCGTGCCACAAATATTGACTTATGAGGTACATGATGAAAAGGCCTATTGTCTGATGACAAAAGTGCCGGGCAAAATGGCATGTGATGACAGGTATATGAGAGATCCGGGGCTTTTGCTGGATATTGTGGCAGAAGCGTTACGCCTGCTTTGGAGCGTGGATGTCGCAGGCTGCCCCTGCGACAATTCGCTGGATGTGAAGCTTAAGGCTGCAAGATATATTGTGGAGAATGATCTGGTTGATGTGGAGAATACGGAACCGGAAACCTTTGGCGAAAATGGTTTTGCATCACCCGGTAAGCTGCTTGAATGGTTGGAGAATAACAGACCGGAGGAAGAATTGGTATTTACTCACGGAGATCTCAGTCTGCCTAATATATTGGTACAAAATGACAGAGTTAGTGGTTTTATTGATCTGGGCAAGATGGGAATTGCCGACAGGTGGCAGGATATAGCCATCTGCTACAGGAGTCTTAAGCATAATTTCGAAGGAAATTTCAATGGCGGGTTCCCGTATGAGGGTTACTCACCGGAAATGCTGTTTGAGAAGCTGGGGATTGCAGCTGATCCGGATAAGCTGAGATATTATATTTTACTTGATGAATTGTTTTGATGAAGAAAATAGCACGAAAGCTGCGAATTTGAGGTGTTGCTGCACTTATTTTTGCTCTCAGAGCATTGAAAAATGCGGGGAAAGGGTATATGAAGCGGAAAGCGCTCATACCCTCAAGGGTGAAATGAGTACTTACAACACTGATTAAATAAAGAGAGAATGGAGAAAAACAATGACAAACAGAGAACGAAGAGATGCAGGATTAGCCTATATTTCAGATGACAGTGTTTTTGAAGAATAGATCGTATGCAGAAAGATTTTACAAAAATTAAATTTTAACGACCGCTCGGATTTTGAAGGGATAGCAAAGATTGTGAAGGAACTTTTGGGAAAATCAGATGGAGCGTTTATCAATCCACCGTTTTACTGTGATTATGGAAAGCACATAGAGGTGGGTAAAAACTTTTTTGCCAATTATAACTGCACACTGCTGGACGTTGCCAAAATCAAGATCGGCGACAACTGCCAGCTGGCTCCTAATGTAGCGATTTACACGGCAGGCCATCCCGTCCATCCGGTCAGCCGCAATTCAGCCTATGAGTATGGCAAAGAGGTGACCTATTCCGGACTGGTGTATTGCCGCCGGCAATCCCTGTAAGGTGATCCGTAAGATTACGGATGATGATAAAAAGAAATTATATCGTGATGAAGAGATCGATGAAGAAGCATGGAAGGATATTGTGGCGCGAATGGAGTGAAAATCTTTATGCATAATCCATGGGAAGAAATAGATTTAAAAGTTTATGAAAACCATATGAGTCTTCAAAGCGTTTACCAGCTTCAGGCTTTAAACGAGCTGATGAAAGGGCAGTTCCACACGTATGATGTAAATACCGCAATGATTCTTGGCATAGCCGGTGGAAATGGTTTGGAGCATATCGACAAAGAAAAGTTTGAAAAAATTTATGGCGTCGATGTGAATCAGAAATATCTGGACGAGTGTCAAAGAAGATATTGTGAGCTGGCGGATGTATTTGTTCCGGTTTGTGTGAACCTTCTTTCTAAGGAACTGCAGCTGCCGAAGGCAGAACTTCTCATCGCCGACCTGCTGATTGAATATATCGGATATGCATGCTTCCAAAAGGTTGTAAGACTTGTAGATCCTTGTTATGTTTCCTGTGTCATTCAGATAAACACAGATGATTCCTTTGTTTCGGATTCACCATATCTTCAGGCTTTTGACGGGCTTAACAAGGTGCATCATCAGATGGAAGAGAATGAACTGAAAGATGCTATGCAAAAGATCGGATATGAAACAGGCAGCAGGGCAGAGAAGGAACTGCCAAATGGAAAGAAATTGGTACAGATAGATTTTGCGAGGATGAAAAACTGAAATAAAGTACCATTAGAGGGGGCTACATATGTCTACACCGGTTTTAGTAGGGGGAATTATATTGTCTTGTGTATGGCTTCTGGCAACATTAATCGTACAACAGAAAAAGAGAAAAGTACTTATGATGATTGGTGTAGCTGCATGTTTTATTCTGCTGATCTATACCCTTCAGTGGAAGCCGTTTGTGTATGGAATTCTCGGAGGTGTTTTTGTCGGCACCATAGGAATCGGCTACAAGCAGGATGAGTTACTTAAGTTGCACAAACAAATGGGTGTCGTACAGACAATGATTATTTTTGCGATTGTTTTTGTGTTGGTCTTTATGTCAATGGCATTGGCGGCTCCTGATTTAAAATGGTAGTCAGGCTGCAATAGGATCTTTTGAAGATCAAATTGATTTACTACCCAAAAAATGATAAAATTTAGGTAGTAAATTGCGTTATGGAGGATCGGTCATATGCGTAAGTTTGATTATTCTTTTTTGAAAAAAGAAATTCCGGGAAATATTGTCGGGTTAACAAATATTATAGCTGATTTAAAATCTAAAGAGGAATTTCGAAAACTGCAGTATCGTGAGACTTTTGAGAGTTTACATAAAAAAGCGATTATTGAGTCTGTAAAAGGAAGTAATGCAATAGAGGGTATTGTTACAACAGATTCCAGAATAAGGGATATTGTAGATGGTGCAGCACCGATGACTCATGATGAACTGGAAATATCCGGTTATAAAGATGCTCTGAAATTGATTCATACAGAATACAATGACCTTGATATTGAAGAAGATGTAATACTTATGTTTCATAGAATGTTGGAAGGACATACGAAGTCATCAGAAGCAGGAAAATATAAGAAAAATAATAATTATATCATGGAATATGGAACAGACGGAAGCAGGCGGGTGAGATTTATTCCGGTTCCGGCGAAGGAAGTTTCAGATGCTATGAGACAATTGATTCTTTCCTATTATGATGCCAGACAGGATTCGGAAATATCACCATTATTATTAATACCATGCTTTGTTTTGGATTTTCTTTGTATTCATCCATTTGATGATGGTAATGGACGTGTATCAAGATTATTGACAGTTTTACTTTTATATATCGCAGGATATGATATTGTGAAATATATTTCCTACGAAGGGCAGGTAAACAAATATAAAGAAAGCTATTATGCAGCATTAGAAAAGTCGTCAATCTCATGGCATGAAAATGAGAATGATTATGTGCCGTTTATCATTAACTTTCTTCAGATATTGTATAGGTGCTTTAAAGAACTTGATGATTCCTTTATGGATATTTCTTTAAAGAAAGCAAAGAAATCTGAACGGGTGGAAAGTATATTGATGAGTGCCATAGTTCCGATCTCAAAGCAGGATATCATGAATAAACTCCCTGATATCAGCGTGAAGACTGTTGAACTGGTACTGGGAAAGATGCTAAAAGAAAACAGAATAACAAAAATAGGTTCCTATAAAGATGCACGTTATATAAGGAAAAACGATAAGCGACGTAACCATGAAAAATGAATCAGACGAAGATAGGTAAATTTATTTCACAATGCAGAAAAGAAAGAGGATTTCTGCAAAAAGATATTGCTGCAAGACTGGGAGTGAGTGAAAAGACCGTTTCAAAATGGGAGTGTGGAAACGGACTGCCGGAAGTGGTTTTTATGGAACCTCTCTGCCGGATACTGGGAATAACAGTCAATGAACTGCTTGCCGGTGAATCAATCCCCATTCTTGAAATGATGCGTTCCATCGACAGGTCACGGCTTGAACTGGTGAGACAGCTGGAGTTTGAACAGCTCAGGATGCGCCGGTCAGGCTGCAGAAGAAATCGGCAGTTCTGTTAGCGGAAATACATAAATCGATACGGGAAGAGGAAAACATTCCTGTCGGTATCGGGAAAGAATTTTTTGTGTACAGAAAACCGGAATATATGAAAGATGCTTATGAGGCAACGTTGCAGCAGGCCATTGAAGGAGGCGATATCGAAATCGCCAAGTATATTCGTTCCAATATGAGAATTGTAGAATCTATGGAGCAATATGAGTTTGATGTCAACAGATTCAGCTGTGGCAATACACATGGAGACTATATGATTTCTCAGCTGATTTGGGAAAATGATGAGATCAGTGGAGTCATCGACTTTACATGTGCCTGTAAACATCCCTATATATGGGAGATTGCTCGTTCCTATATTTATATGGCACCCGAAGTGAGAAAAGGGGTGATAGATATTAAGTGTTTCATCAAATATATGGAATCATACATGGAGGTTGGAACACTGAACCAGTATGATATAGAAAATGCCGGAAAGTTATTTTATTATTTCCTGGCCGTCTGCAATTTCCATGGTCAGTACTATGAATCCATTTCAAGGAACAGAACTATTTATCTGGAGCAGGCCAATATGGCGTCAAAGCTTCTTGTCTGGTTTGAAAAGAATATTGATGAGCTGAATAAAAGACTCCGTGAATTGAGTTTGAAGACGGTTTATCAAAAGAAAATGAGCAGTTATTATGATGCAGAGGGAAAACTGATACAGTATCCGAGTAAGAAACCGATGAGAGTCATAGCGCTTACGAAGATTGCGGATTGCCTTGAGAAGGATCGGAAATATACGGAAAAAGAAGTAAATGAGATTATTAGACAGAATATCTCCTTTACGGATATTGAATTGATACGTCGGGAAATGTTTCAGTACGGGCTGATAGGAAGATTAAGAGACGGATCGGAATATTGGAGAGAAAAACAGAATGTGGAAATCTGTTGAGTAGAAGAGGCGCTAAAGTGTTAGTATGAAAACAAAATTTCCACAACTATGATTTACGACATAGTTGTGGAAATTTTGTTGCATTAATTTATTAATACCATTATAATAATTAGTATAAAATTTCCACAATTATCAACAATAAATACTTATGGAAGGAATGATGACATGATGATAGGAAGAAAAGAAGAAAAAAAAACATTACTTTCATTGATAAATGAGGAAGAGTCGCAATTTATTGCTGTATTTGGACGTAGAAGAATTGGAAAAACATATCTTGTAAGAGAAAGCTTTGACCATCATTTTACATTTCAACATACGGGAATTAGCAATAATCAAATTGAACCTGGTGTGCGTAAGCAGGCACAATTAGATAAGTTTGCAGAATCACTCAGAGAAGCCGGTTTGACTAATTTTGAAAAATTGACGTCGTGGAATGAGGCTTTCAATGCTTTGAAGGAAGTAATTAAGCAATCTGATGAGCGGAAAAAAGTAATTTTTATTGATGAATTGTCATGGATGGATACAAAGGATAGCGGACTTCTCTCTGCACTTGAAAGCTTCTGGAATGGGTGGGCAACCGCTAGAAAGGAAAAGGATATCGTTCTCATTGTGTGTGCTTCTGCAACATACTGGATGATTCGAAACATTGTAAATGCAAAAGGCGGATTGCATAACAGGCTTACAGGACAAATCTATTTAAAGCCGTTTACATTGGGGGAATGTGAGGAATATTTGCAATCAAAAAAAATAATATTTAATCGACATCAAATTCTGCAATGTTACATGGTGATGGGTGGTGTCCCGTACTATTGGAGTTTGTTAAAAAAAGGGAAAAGTCTTTCTCAAAATATTGACGAACTGTTTTTTAAAGAGGGGGCTCCCCTTGCTCATGAGTATGAAAATCTATACAGTGCATTGTTTGGTAAGCCTGACCAGTATATGAAGATTGTAGAGGCCTTAAGTACTGTTAATAAAGGAATAACAAGGGATGAGATTAGTAAGAAAACCGGTATTGCAAGTTCAGGAGACTTATCACGAAAACTTACTGAACTCGAAAGTTGTGGATTTATTAGAAAATATATACCATTTGGGTATAAGGAGAGAAACTGTCTTTACCAACTGTTAGATAATTATACTTTATTTTATTACAAATTCTTAAATAATAAAGCATATGATGATAACTTTTGGATGAATCAGAGTAATTCACCTGCAGTTCATGCGTGGAGCGGTGTTGCTTTTGAAAGAGTATGTCTGGAACACATTCCACAGATTAAAGTAGCGCTTGGTATATCGGGTGTTTATACTGAAGTGAACGCATGGCAATGCCAACCTGAAAAAGATTTGGGTATATTTGGTTCACAAATCGATCTTTTGATTGTAAGAAAAGATCAGATCATTAATCTTTGCGAAATGAAATACTCAGAAACTGATTATACGGTGGATGCATCATTTGACAGAAACCAAAAACGTAAGATATCTGACTTTTTAAAGAAAACAGGAACGAAATATGCAATTCATTCAACGCTTATTACGACGTATGGTGTGGAAGAGAATTCCTATTCCGGAGAGATTCAGGCAGTAATAACCTCAGATGATTTATTTGCATAATGTTACAAATGGATGGGAATTGCTTTCATGGATACTACCTTCTCACAGGACAAATCTAGGCAAAAATTGTCGGGAAGAAGGCCCCCTGATTAGATAGAATGTAGTCAGAAGCAAGGGAGAAAAGAAGCATGGAATGGATGGCAATCATAGGAAACTCGGTTCAGTATATGGAGGATCACATCACAGAGGATATCACAGTAGAGAGTGTTGCAAAAAATGCAGGTGTGTCGTC
>JAGAQU010000030.1 GCA_017622575.1 Lachnospiraceae bacterium | reverse complement strand
TAGATAAAAACGGAAATATAGAACAATCATTGCTGGAACCACTCATGCCGTGGTCAAAGAGTTTGCCGGCTGATTGCTACAGCAAGCGTCGCAATTAAAGCGGCGCTTAAAATATAGGCAGGTGTCGGGTTTGACGCTTACGTATAGTGGTCATCAAAAACGGTAACCTTCTGCAGAAGCCGTCTTACAAGTGTCTCATCAAACTCAGTGAGTTCTGTCTGAGGATTTTGAGTAATGAAATCATGCAATTCGGAGATTCGCTTGATGTGTTCGTCTCGTGTAACACCTTCGATTTTGGATTGGTGTTTTAATTCACGGAGGGAACGGGGTTTTCTGGAGATGGCCGTAAGATATGGCACCCATTCCATGCTGGACTGCTTCTGGTCTCCATAGAGTCTTCTGTGTGTGACAATCAGATGTTGCTGCATATCCATTACCACGACCTGGGTCGCGGTGATCTTAAGCGTCACAGTGGTTTCGGAATGGTCAGGTGAGACCGAGTATTCATGTTTTCCTGATTCCAGAGTGAAGCGTCCCCATTTATCGGTGACAACGGTCTCGTATTTTGCCGTATCAAAGGCGGTATCGGGCAGTGGAAGCAGAGCCTTTCGATCCGCATCATAGCGTTCAAGGATTGTCTGGTCATAGTGATAGTGTTCACGATCCATGTCGACATCAGCCTCGGCAAGAAGGTTCTGATTGAAATCATATAGACTGGTAAAATGCGGGACAGGAACCAGAAAGTTCCTTCTCGAATAACCAACCTTGTTTTCAACATTTCCCTTTTCCCAGCCGGATTCCGGATTCATGAACCGGCAGCTGAATCCATAGTGCTCGCTGAACCGGAGAAACTTGTCGGTCAGTTCACGACCACCGTTTTTCAGTATCCGGATGACAATGGTTGAAGTGTTGTCAAACCAGATCTCGGTAGGGACACCGCCGATGTGCTCAAAGATAGCAATCATGCTTTCCATAAAACATTCTGCGTTTTCACCATACATCAGCTGCGGATATCCGCCATTACTGTATGGAAAAGAAAGAACCAGATATTTGCCATCATGGCATCTGCTGTTTTCATAGAACTGTGCAGCACCAAAGTCTGCCTGTCCTTCACCGGGATGATGGATAAGCGGTAAATAACCTTTTTTGTTATCAAGGTGCATCTGTGACTTTCTATAGGCCACATACTGTGCCACAAGCCTGTAGGAGCAGTCAAAGTCCTCTGCTTCCCTGCGGAGTCTGTGAAAGACTCTTTTGGCTGTATGACGCTGCTTGCGGGGAGCTTTTCTGTCTCCGGCGAGCCATTCGTCAATCAGCGGTTTGTAACTGTCCAGTTTAGGACAGATGTTCTCCGGATCCTTTACTTTAGGCTCCGGGGTATTAAAATCGGTCATGTCGATATATTTACAGATGGTTTTTCGATCATAACCGGTTTCTGCGATAATGGTAGGTATGTTTTTACCTTGCTCATAATAGAGCTGTCTGATAGAATGTACCTTGTCCATTGTAAGCATACTCCTTTCCTCCTTAAAATGTTGTCCGCAACGACATTTCAAGGATACATAAGGTTCGGTATGCCTGCAATGGATGTTTTGGTATTTCTCTAAAACAACAGTATTTACTGTGGTCTTAGAGAAATACCAAACGCATCTGCAATAATAGGGAAATTCCTCATGGAACAGTTGAATTTTGGTATGCAAGAGAGCTTATGGGATGTTTGGGTTATACAACATGGCGTAGATTTAAAGATGCGATAAATCGAGCAATGGAATCTTGTAAAAGTGCTGAAATAGAGGTTTCAGACCATTTTGCCGACGCCGTCAAAATGGTTGAGATTGGCAGTAATGCGGTGCGAGATGTGGATGATATAATGCTTACCAGATATGCATGTTATCTTATTGCGCAGAATGGAGATCCAAGAAAAGAGGAAATTGCTTTTGCACAAAGTTATTTTGCTGTGCAGACAAGAAAACAAGAACTGATAGAAGAAAGAATTGCTTATATTCAGAGAACGGAAGCAAGAGGAAAACTACGAGAATCTGAAAAAAGGTTATCGCAAAATATTTATGAGCGTGGCGTGGATGATGCTGGATTTGGGCGAATTCGTTCAAAAGGTGACCAGGCATTATTTGGTGTAAGAAGTACGCAGGAAATGAAGGAAAAACTCGGTGTTAGAGATAAACGACCGTTAGCAGATTTTCTGCCAACGCTTACGATCGCAGCCAAGAATCTTGCAACAGAGATGACCAATTACAATGTGGAAGAAAAGGATTTAAAGGGAGAAGGAGCTATTACTACGGAACATGTGCAGAATAATACTACAGTTCGTGAAATGCTTGGTACCAGAGGAATTAAACCGGAGGAGCTCCCACCATCAGAAGATATAAAGAAGTTGGAGCGTAAAGTAAAATCGCAGGAAAAAAGGATTGCGAAGGAATCTGGAGTACTTCCGAAGAAGATAGAAGAATAAATTCTATTTTTATTGAATTCGAGTGATTAAAATTTGGAAAGGGGAGAGGGGTTACATGAATAAAATATATTTAGTAAACCATTGTTTTGATGTGGATGGCGGTTTTGGGGATGCAATACCCCAAGGCTGTTGTTAAAAGCACATTAGAGGCTTTAGATAAAAACGAAGATGAAGGGCTTATAAAAAAATCTCTAAAGATATTAAAGGATTTAGCGATTGGAGCAGGTGGTTCTCTTATTGGTTCTGGAATTTTAGCTTTGTTGGGTACAATTCCTTTTTAGGTCGAGACGGCGAAATCCGGCAACTCAACCCAGTGGAGTGTATTGGCCCATCAGCGGTCAGTGCAGTTTCACTATGAGTAAATATGTCAGCATTTACCGTCTCAACTGTCGAGACAGTGGCGAAAAAACAGTTATGCAAAAAAGCTTGCATAACATAGTAGTAAAGGGCATACCTCGACTGTTTCCCATAAACGCAGACAGTAAAGACAAAAGGATCACGTGAGTGATCCTTTCCGGTGATAAGTTACAGATGTTCTCTGCACTTTTCTTCACAGTATTTGCAGCGGTAGATCTCCTTTTCCTCATCCGCAAGGACGAAGATATGGGGAAGCTCCTGCTCGATGGAAGTGATGCATCTGGGATTTTTGCACTTGATCACGTTTTTGATCTCCTTCGGAAGCACCAGCTCCTTCTTGGAGACGATCTCACCGTCCTTGATCACGTTGACGGTAATGTTGTGATCGATAAAGGCCAGTACGTCCAGGTCGAGCATGTTGATGTCACATTCTACCTTTAAGATATCCTTTTTTCCCATCTTGTTGCTTCTGGCATTTTTGATGATGGCAACGGTGCAGTCTAACTTGTCCAGCTGCAGGTGATGATAGATGGAAAGACTTTTACCGGCTTTAATGTGGTCCAGCACAAAACCTTCTTCAATTTTTCCTACATTTAACATTTCAAATACCTCCCATTCAATTAAGTAAGGCTGTCAGTGTCTGTTTCAAGCAAGGTCAGGATCAGAGCCATCCTCACATAGACACCGTACTGTACCTGTTTAAAGTATGCTGCTCTCGGATCATCATCCACTTCCACAGAGATCTCATTGACTCTCGGAAGAGGGTGGAGCACCATCATATCCGGTTTTGCCAGTTCCATTTTGGCTTTGTCGAGAATATAGAAATCTTTCAGACGGACGTAATCTTCTTCGTTGAAGAAACGCTCTCTTTGAACTCTCGTCATGTAAAGCAGGTCAAGCTCAGGCATGGTATCCTCCAGGCGGATCACTTCTTCGTAGGGAATGTTCTTTTCCTTCAGCATATCGGTGATATAGTCGGGAACCTTCAGCTCCTCAGGGGAGATAAAGATAAACTTGATCCCTTCATAACGGACCAGAGCATTGATCAGGGAATGCACGGTGCGCCCGAATTTCAGATCCCCGCAAAGACCGATGGTAAAGTTGTTAAGACGCCCTTTCAAGGAGCGGATGGTTAAAAGATCCGTCAGTGTCTGGGTGGGATGCTGGTGACCGCCGTCCCCTGCGTTGATCACGGGAATGGAAGAGCGGCTTGCAGCAACCATGGGAGCCCCTTCCTTGGGATGGCGCATGGCGCAGATATCTGCAAAACAGGAAATTACCCGGATGGTATCGGAAACGCTTTCTCCTTTGGAGGCGGAGGAGGAGTTTGCATCGGAAAAGCCGATCACACTGCCTCCCAAATTCAGCATGGCGGATTCGAAGCTTAAGCGTGTCCTTGTGCTTGGTTCATAGAAGCAGGTGGCCAGCTTTTTGCCTTCGCAGGCGTGGGCGTATTTTCCCATATTTTTTTCAATATCGTTTGCCAGGTCAAAGAGCCTGTCCAGCTCCTCCACGGAAAAATCAAGAGGATTCATTAGATGTCGCATACTGTTTACTCCTTTTTTTTACTTATTTTTCCCAAAAAAATCGAAGAGCTTTTCTTCTCTTCGATTTTTGAAAATAACAATTACTTATAGGTCAATAAATCTTCCACGGCTTTTCTTCTGGGAGCGGAGGGCTCTTCATCGGGAAAACCAACGGGAATCAGAGCGGCGAGCTCCTGATTTTCAGGAAGCTCCAAAAGAGAAGCAGCCTTTGCTTCGTCAAAGATGCCCATGATCACGGAGCCGAGTCCCTTGTCATAAGCGGCAAGGCAAAAAGCTTCGGCGGCAACACCGGCATCGAACATCTGCCATCTGTCACCTTTGGCGGTGGTGAAAGAGCCGTCACGCTCATAACCACTGCGTCCCTTGACAAAGGAAAGGGCGATCAGCATGGGCGCATTTTCGATAATGGCGCCGTTATTCGGGAACATTTCCGTGCATTCCCCGGCAATCTTATCTTTTAATTCACCTTCCACTGCAGTGTAGCGGGCAATCTGGGAATGCTTCCAGCTGGGAGCATAAGAAGCTGTTTCGATAATTTCGTTCATTAAAGCATGGTCGACAGGAGTGCTCTTAAATTTGCGGATACTTCTGCGGCCTTTAATGCATTCTTTTGCAGTCATGGGTAACCTCCTTTTTGCCTTTGCGATAAACATTTTTATTATCATAGCATACGGACAATTTTCTTTCAAGAATACTTTGCAATCCGATATAAAGTTTTGTATAATTGTTTCCATGGAGCTTTGTAAAATGGATTTTAAGGAGGATGGTTTATGGCAACAGAATTTGTGGAGAGAAAAAGATGGCTGTTCTTGGGACTTCCGTTTACCTTTACCAAATATATTATCAAAGAGAATGTACTCACCATTGACAGCGGTTTTTTCAAGAAGGTGGAGAATGACTGCTATATGTACAAGATTCAGGATGTGGAGCTCAACGCTTCCCTGATGGAGAGGGTTTTCGGCCTTGGAACCGTGATCTGCTATACAGGTGACACTACCCATCCGAAGCTTCTGCTTGTCCATATCAGGAATGCAAGGGCAGTTAAGGATTTTATCCTGGAAGCTTCTGAGACGGCAAGACTGAAGAGGCGCACCATCAATACGGTAGATATCGGCGTCGGAGATATGGATTTGGACGGAGACGGGCTCCCCGACTGACAGAAAGTAAGAGAAGCGGTATGAGTTTATCATACCGCTTTCCATATGCTTACGGGTCGTTTCTCTTCGAGCTTAAGAGTTTTTCAAATAAAAGACCGGTAAAGAACCAGTTTGGGAAGAAGTCAAGCCGGATCACATCCCGGATACGCCATCTGCAGTTTTCGTAGCTCCAGGGACACAGCTCCCTTTTTGTGAGAAATCTTCCGGAAAGATATTCTGCGGTAAAGATGCAGACGGCGTAAATGCTGCCTCTCACATAGGCGGGGAAATTTTTCAGGAGCCTGAAAAGAGGCGTCAGCAAACAGGCACTTCCGTAGATGGGGAACATCCAAAGGGAGGTGGTACCTTTTAAGGAAAACCGGCGCCTTCTTAAGGAACCGAGGGCTGTGTATATAATTTCCAGGCACCATCCGGTGATGCCGCATTTCAAAAAGCTTTTCACAAAATTTTTCATCATAAAAACAGTATGCGCAGAAGAAAGAGAACTATACGGGTGAAAGAAAAATGATTGAAGAAAAAGAAGATAAAAAAGAAAATAAAGTAATGTCTTATCAGGAAACCATGGAGTATGTGGACAGTCTGCAGGTTTATGGGAGTGTGCCGGGGTTAACCAATATTCGTAATCTCTGTGAGAAGCTTGGCAATCCTCAGAAGGATCTGAAATTTGTCCACATTGCGGGAACCAACGGAAAGGGTTCTGTTCTCTGTCTCGTCTCTGAGGTTCTCAAGGAAGCGGGGTATGTGACCGGCCGTTATGTGTCCCCCACGATTTTTGATTACCGGGAGCGAATCCAGATAAACGGGCGGATGATCACCAAAAAAGATTTGTGCATTTATATGACAAGGATGAAGGAGGTCTGCTTGCAGCTCACGGAGGAAGGAAAAGCCCATCCTACGCCCTTTGAGATTGAGACGGCTCTGGCCTTTTTGTATTTTAAGGAAAAAAATTGTGACATTGTGGTTTTGGAAACAGGGATGGGAGGCGAACTGGATGCCACCAATATCATCGAAAATACGCTGGTGTCCGTGTTTGTGTCCATCAGTCTTGATCACATGAAGTTTCTGGGGAATACTCTTAAGGAGATTGCAGCAGTGAAGTCCGGCATTATCAAGAAGGGCTGCATTGCGGTGACGGTGCGGCAGGTACCGGAGGTCATGGAGGTGCTGGAGGATAAATGCAGGAAAATGGGAGTACAGCTTACCGTGGCTGACCCGGAGAAAGCTACCGGTATCGTGAGCAGGGCAGGAAAACAGAAGTTTACCTATGGAAGCAGGAAGGAAGTTACCATCAGCCTGATGGGGAAGTATCAGATCGATAATGCGGTGACGGCTCTTGAAACATTGGATGCGCTTTCGGGAAAAGGCTTTGCGGTCTCCGAGAAAGTCTTGTACCTTGGATTTTTGAAGGCAGTGTGGCCGGGAAGATTTGAACTTCTTTCAAAGAAGCCTGTTTTTATCGCAGACGGAGCGCATAACAGGGACGGTGCAAAAAGACTTGCGGATTCTGTTCGTTTTTATTTTACAAACAAACGGATTATATATATAATGGGAATATTGAGAGATAAGGAGCAGGAGGAGATTATCAGGCAGACCTGTCCTTTTGCGGAACAGATTCTGACTGTTCCCACAAGCGGAAGCAGGGGCTTATCCTCCTATAAGCTGGCATGTGAGGTAAAAAAGTTCCATTCTTCCGTGACTGCTCTTGACAGTGTGGAGGAAGCGGTGGAACTCAGCTTTCTGATGGCTGACAAGGATACCGTCATCATTGCTTTCGGCTCCCTGTCTTATCTGGGAAAGCTGATCACGGCAGTCAGAAACAGAGACAAGAAAAAAGAAGTGAAAATTTGACGAATGCGTTAGCATATGAGGATGAACATCATGGTAGATAAAGAGAAAATAAGAAAGGCAGTGAGACTCCTTCTTGAGGGAATCGGAGAGGAGGCGGACAGAGAAGGGCTGAAGGATACCCCGGATCGGGTCGCCAGAATGTATGAGGAGATTTTCGGCGGCATGTATGAGGAGCCGGAGGAGCATCTTTTAAAGACCTTTACCGCAGACAGCAGCGATATGGTGGTGGAGAAGGATATCACCTTTTATTCCACCTGTGAGCATCACCTGATGCCCTTTTACGGGAAGGCTCATATTGCCTATATTCCGGATGGAAAAGTGGTAGGCCTTAGCAAGCTGGCAAGAGCGGTGGAGGTTTATGCAAGGCGTCCCCAGATTCAGGAGCAGATGACAGCCCAGATTGCAGATGCCATTATGGAACATTTAAAGCCAAAGGGCGTGATGGTGGTGCTTTCTGCAGAGCATATGTGCATGACCATGAGAGGGGTAAAAAAGCCCGGGAGCAGCACCGTCACCATGGCATCGAGAGGAGTTTTTTTACAGGAAGAGAGATTGCAGAATCAGTTTCTTTCCATGATCAGGCTATGAACTTAAAGGGAAGGAGAAAAGCGGACTTGGAGATGGAGCGTGTTAACCGGATATTAAGGCAGGATTTGTATCTGGACTATCTTAAGAGAAATGAGCTGGCAGAGAAGGATCGGAAATTCTGCCGTCACGATATGGTTCATTTTCTCGATGTGGCGAGAATCGCCATGATCTTAAATCAGATGGAGGATTATGGGATCGAGCCGGAAATGATTTATGCGGCAGCCCTGCTTCACGATATCGGAAGATGGAAGCAGTATCTCGACGGGACGCCTCATGAGAAGGCGAGTGCTTTTCTTTCACCGGAAATTCTTTTTAAATCAGGATTTGACGAGAAGGAAACAAACGTTATCGTTGCTGCCATCGAAAGCCACAGAGATCAGGGAATCCGGGAAGAGAGAAGTCTGAAAGGGCTTTTGTACCGTGCAGATAAGGATAGTCGTCCCTGCTTTGCCTGCGAGGCGGAAAAAGAATGTAATTGGAAAAATGAAAGAAAGAACCTGTTATTAAAAGTATAATGAAAGATAAAAGAAATAATTTGAAGGAAAACCTTCTTTTTGAGAGAAGGATGGGGAAAAGAAATGAAGATCGGCAATCGTGAATTTGATGTGAAAAATCATACTTATGTCATGGGAATCCTGAATGTAACACCGGATTCCTTTTCTGACGGCGGAAAATTTAATGAAACGGACAAAGCATTATTCCATGTGGAGGAAATGCTGAAGGAGGGAATGGATATTCTGGATATCGGCGGGGAATCCACAAGACCGGGGTACACGCTTCTTCCGGATGAGGAAGAAATTGAGAGAGTAGTGCCGGTGATCGAAGCAGTTAAATCAAGATTTGATGTGCCTATATCGCTTGACACCTACAAAAGCAGGGTAGCTCTTGCAGGGATAAAGGCAGGCGTGGATCTGATCAATGATATCTGGGGACTGAAATACGATAAGGATATGGCAGGGGTGATTGCCAAGGCGGAGCTTCCCTGCTGTCTTATGCACAACAGAGACAATACCGATTACGGATGTTTTATGGAGGATGTGGCGGCAGATCTTGCACAGACCATACATCTGGCGAATGAGGCCGGAATCCGTGACGAAAGGATTATTCTGGATCCCGGTGTGGGCTTTGGAAAGACCTACGAAAATAATCTGGAGATCATCAATCACCTGGAGGAACTTAAAGTATTTGGTTATCCTCTTTTGCTTGGCACCAGCAGAAAGTCGGTGATCGGACTGACGCTTGATCTGCCTGCGACGGACAGAGTGGAGGGAACACTGGTTACCACCGTGTTTGGTGTGTTGAAAGGATGTGCTTTTGTGAGAGTCCATGATATTAAGGAAAATGTGCGGGCCATTAAGATGGCAGAGGCAATTATGAGGGCGTAATTATGGACGAGATCAGAATTGAGAATCTGGAAATCTATGCCGGACATGGCGTGTTTGAGGATGAAAACAGACTGGGACAGCCCTTTTTTGTTGACATTATCCTATATACAGATACGAGAGCTGCGGGAGAGAGAGATGATTTAAGTTTATCTACTCACTATGGAGAGGTGTCTCATCTGGTAAACCGTTTTCTGAAGGAACATACTTACAAGTTGATTGAAACTGCTGCCGAAAAGACGGCGGAGCAGATTCTGTTTCATTTCCCTCTGGTGCAAAGCCTTGATTTGGAGATCAGAAAGCCCAAAGCACCCATAGGGCTTCCCTTCGGTTCTGTTTCCGTAAAGATTCATCGGGGATGGAAAAAGGTATATCTTGGCATCGGCTCCAACCTGGGAGATAAGGAAGCGTATATGGAGAATGCCGTTTCCAGATTAAAAGCAGATAAGAAAATAAGAGCGGTAAGGACATCTGACTGGATCGTGACGAAGCCCTACGGCGGTGTTGAGCAGGATGATTTCTTAAACGGCGCCATTTCTCTGCAAACCCTGTATTCTCCTTCGGAGCTTTTACATTTGTTGCAATCTGTCGAAAAAGAGGCGGGAAGAGAGCGGAAGATCCATTGGGGACCGAGAACCCTTGATCTTGACATTTTATTTTATGAGGATTTCATTTCTGATGAGGCAGATCTCATGGTGCCCCATCCTGATATGCAAAACCGGGAGTTTGTGTTAAGACCCCTTGATCAGTTGTGTCCCTATTATCAGCATCCGCTTTTACACAAAACCGTGAGGCAGATGCTTAAGGAATTGGAAGAGAAGCATAGATGAGGGATTTAGAACGGAGACAGAAAAGATGACGAAACAAAAGAAAAACAAACCGGCAGGTACCTGTGAACAGTGTAACAATTATGTTTATGATGAGGATTATGAGTGTTATACCTGTGAGATGGATCTGGATGAAGATGAGATGGCGAAATTCCTTGCTGATGAATGGAAAGACTGCCCTTACTACCAGCCCGATGACGAGTATCTGGTAGTAAGAAAGCAGATGTAATAGGATTGGTTAACAGAATTATTCCGCGAGGGCAGCGTCCCTGGCGGCTGTGAAGGCTGTCACATTCACAGCACCCTCTGAGGGGGTGTGGTAAACAGGCACTTCACTGTTAAATTCGTTGAAATATACGTAATTCGAGGTGATATTAATATTTTCATAGATACCCTCGGCTACCACTTCGGGCTCACTGCCATCCAGTCTCATGCGCATAAGGGCAGGAGCATCAGCGTCATTCTTCTGATAATAAATATAGGAATTTCCAACATTAAAGCAGTCGGCTCTGTCATGAGTCAGGATCTCGACGTTCTGTTCAGACAGAGAGTAACGGCAGATCCGGTAGTTATTTCCCACATCCATAAAATAAATATAGCCGTTCTGATAGATCGGATACCATAGGTTTCCTTCGTAGACAGTGGAGGAAGTGTCTGTTCTTGTGTCAAGGGCATACAGATAATGATCCTTATTCTGACCGTTGTAATAAATGATACCGTTGTTGCATGCGGCGGGATTGATGATCTCGTCGGAGACCAGTATATTTTCGGATTTGTCTGTTTTTAATTTATAAAATTTGGTGAAATCCTGATTATTGTATCTCTGATAGTAAAGATAATCCCCCACAAGCTGCATGGTCACACAGCCGTCACGGACGAGGCAGACGGAAGCTTTGCCGTTTGTCTTTGCGCGGTACACGCCGTAGGTACGGATCATGTAACCGAATCCGGTTCCGCTGTCTGCGGTATCCATAAAATAATAAAGATAATCACCGGCGGCATTGATGGAGGAAATGTTTCCCGAGATCAGCTTCCTTACTTCGGTTTCATCCGTATTCATGGAATAAAGGCAGCCGTTGTCGTAGGCGTTGGAGAAATATACTTTCCCGTCAAGCTCGCAGAAAAGACCGTGATTATTTAAATTGCCGGCAGTGTTTCCCGTTACGGAGATGTCATTCGACGGAACTCTGCCTTTCAAGGAAGATATGACAAGAGTAACGGTTAAAAAAAGGATCAGGAGTGCCGGAAAGAGTATGTATTTCCAATTATTTTTCATAAGCTTCGCTCCTTTATGAAAAACCAGATTATTGTTGCTTTTATTATAGTGAACACGGCAGACAGATGCAAGGGGAAAAGACAGTTCCTGCACCGGCATTATGCGGTAAAAAGTGAGTAAACTGCTTGCATACACATACTGTTTGGTATAAAATTATCGTAATATTTTGTGAATAAAAACGAAAGAACAGAGGAAAGGATTGTAGTCATGGATTTACTTGAGCTTCGCGGCCGGATTGATGAGATCGATCAGCAGATTGTTGCGCTTTATGAAAAAAGAATGGAGGTTTCAAAGCAGGTAGCAGAATATAAGATTGAAACCGGAAAGAGAGTCTTTGACAAAGCAAGAGAGGAAGAGAAGATACAGAAGGTAAAATCTCTGACTCACAATGATTTTAACAGTCATGGGATCGAGGAGCTTTTTGAGCAGATCATGTGTATGAGCAGGAAACTGCAGTATCAGCTTATTTCGGAACACGGGGGCTTAAATAAGCTTCCTTTCATCAAAGTGGATTGTCTGGAAACGCAGAAGGCGAGAGTGGTATTTCAGGGAGCGGAAGGAGCCTATTCCCAGGCTGCCATGCATCAGTATTTCGGGGATCAGATCGACAGCTTTCATGTGGATACCTTCCGGGATGCGATGATGGCAATCGATGAGGGAAGTGCTGATTTTGCCGTGCTCCCCATAGAAAATTCCACGGCAGGCATGGTCAGTGAGATCTATGATCTTTTGGTGGAGTTTGAAAACTATATTGTGGGAGAACAGATCATCAAGATAGAGCATTGTCTGATGGCTGTGCCGGGAACGGAGCTTTCCGATATCAAAACAGTCTATTCTCATCCCCAGTCTCTGATGCAGTCGGCGAGATTCTTAAATAACCATCCGGACTGGCGTCAGATCAGTATGCAGAACAATGCTTTTGCGGCAAGAAAGGTCGCGGATGAGAAGGATAAGACCCAGGCTGCCATCGCCAGTGAGTATGCGGCAAAGCTTTACGACCTTGAAATTTTGAAAAAGGGTGTAAATCAGTCGGATACCAATTCCACCCGTTTTATTATTGTGACCAATCAGAAAATCTTTTTGAAAGATGCAAAGAAGGTCAGCATATGCTTTGAGGTCGCCCATGAGAGCGGTTCCCTTTACCATATGCTTTCCCATTTTATTTATAACAATCTGAATATGAACAGGATTGAGAGCCGTCCCATTGAAAACAGAAACTGGGAATACCGCTTCTTCATCGATTTTGACGGGAATCTTTCCGACAGTGCAGTGAAGAATGCACTGCGGGGACTTCGGGAAGAAGCCAGAAATATGAAAATACTTGGAAATTATTAAGCAGCAGAGGATAAGAATATGAGAGAACAGGAACTGATCGTTTACAAGGATTTTACGGAGGAGGAAGGCCGGATTTTATATGATATGGTCTTTCTGATGGAGCATTACAAGGATGATTATTACAATAAGGAAGACCTTTGCGCACTTCTCTACGAGTGCATCCACAGCCTTCTGGAGATGGCAGGCAATCACGGCTTTTACGGGAATCTGTGGCACTGTTATCTGACCAATCTTCTTGTGAACAATGAGAACAGCTACAGCAAGGCTTGCGAGATCAGAGGGGAAGTGGAGGGCACCATCAACCGGGCGGTGCTACATGATATCGTGATTTTCAAGGAATTTTATGATTATGATTTTTCCGATATGGCAAAGACACTTTCGGTGGACAGTTTTGATCTGATTACGGATTATCAGAGCAGCGACAGTGAAAGTAAGGTTTACAACAGTCGTATCCGCGAGAGAATCTGTTCTCTTGCGGTGAAATTTACAAAGAACCATACACCGGAGGAAATGAAAGCCACACTGACAGAATTTTATAAGGATTACGGTGTGGGCAAATTCGGACTGCACAAGGCGTTCCGTGTTGTCCATGAAGAGAACGGTGTGCAGATCGTACCTATTCAGAATATTACCCATGTCTATCTGAATGATCTTGTGGGCTATGAGATTCCAAAACAGAAGCTGATTGAGAACACGGAAGCCTTCGTGGAGGGAAGAAAAGCAAACAACTGTCTGCTTTTTGGCGATGCGGGAACCGGTAAGTCCTCCAGTATCAAGGCCATTGCCAATGAGTATTATGAAAAGGGCCTTCGCATCATAGAGGTTTACAAGCATCAGTTTCAGGACCTGAATGATGTGATCACCCAGGTGAAGAACCGAAATTACAAGTTTATCATTTATATGGATGATTTGAGCTTTGAGGATTTTGAGATTGAGTATAAATATCTGAAGGCGGTGATCGAGGGAGGACTTGAGAAGAAACCGAAGAATGTGTTGATCTACGCAACCTCCAACCGTCGTCATCTGGTGAGGGAGAAGTTCAGCGACAAGGAGGAGAGAAGGGATGACCTTCATGCCTCCGACACCGTACAGGAAAAGCTTTCCCTGGTGTCCAGATTTGGTGTCACTATTTTCTTTGCGGCACCTGATAAGAAGGAGTTCCAGAACATTGTGAAGGTTCTGGCAGAGCGCTATGGCGTGACTATGCCACAGGAGGAACTTTTGCTGGAGGCCAATAAATGGGAGCTTGCCCACGGCGGCCTGTCCGGCAGAACGGCACAGCAGTTTATCGACTATCTTTTAGGAAAAAAGGAAGTGTAGACTATGGCAGTGAAAACATTTGCGGCGATCGATGTGGGATCCTTTGAGATTTCCATGAAAATATTTCAGGTATCCAGAAAGGGCATGAAGGAGATCGACCACATCAGGCATGAGATCGACATGGGAACAGAGACTTACACTACGGGAAAGCTTTCCTATGAGCGTGTGGAGGAGCTTTGCCGGGTACTCTGCGAGTTTTCGGAGATCATGAAGACCTACCAGGTATGCGACTACAAGGCTTATGGAACCAGTGCTATCAGAGAAGCTGAGAATACTGCTATTCTGTTAAACCAGATCGAAGTGAGGACAGGTATTCATATCGATGTACTCAGCAACTCGGAGCAGAGATTTCTGGATTATAAATCCATCGCTTTTCAGGGAGAGGGATTTCTTAAGATTATTGAAAACGGAACAGCCATTGTGGATATTGGTGGCGGTAGCATCCAGATTTCTCTTTTTGATAAGGATACTCTTGTTTCCACCCAGAATATGCGGCTTGGCGTACTGCGCCTCCAGGAGAGACTGAATCATTTGAATGCAAGTTTGAGTCAGTATGATAATCTTATAGAAGAACTGGTGGATTCCCAGCTTCAGGTATACAAAAAGCTGTATTTGAGGGAGCGGGAAATCAAAAATATTATTGTTGTGGATGACTATATCTCTGTTATGTTGAGAAAAAAGAGCGATAATCATGAGATGACCGGTTATGCGGGCAAGGAGCTTTTTGACCATTTTGAAAAGGCATATCATACAAAAAGTGTTTCACAGCTGGCCCAAAGCTGGGATATGCCGGAGGAAAATATGCCGATGGCCCACATTTCCGTGATGATGCTGAAGAGGATCATGGAGACCATGGGAGCAGAGCTGATCTGGGCGCCGGGTGTTACTTTGTGCGACGGCATCGCATATGAGTATGCGGAAAAGAATAAGATGATAACAGCCTCCCATGATTTTGAACAGGATATCATTGCCTGTGCAAAGAATATCAGCAAGAGGTATCGGGGAAGCAGAAAGAGAAGTGAGACTCTTGAGCAGATTGCACTTACCATTTTTGACAGTACCAAGAAGATCCATGGTCTCGGAAAGAGGGAAAGGCTGCTTTTACAGCTCTCCACAATCCTGCATGACTGCGGAAAGTATATCAGCATGACGAATCTGGGAGAGTGCTCCTACAGCATTATCATGTCTACGGAGGTGATTGGTCTGTCCCACAGGGAAAGAGAGATCGTAGCCAATGTGGTGAAGTATAATCATCTGGAGTTTGACTATTATGAGGAGATGGGACTTCACAGTTCTTTAGACAAAAACGCCTATTTGGTAGTGGCAAAGCTGACTGCGATCTTACGTCTTGCCAACGGACTTGACAGAAGCCATAAGCAGAAATTTAAAAATGTAAGAACATCCTTAAAGGATAACGAACTTGTCATCACGGTGGACACCAATGAGGATATTACTTTGGAAAAGGGTCTTTTTGACGGAAGAGCAGCCTTTTTCCAGGAAGTATTTAATGTGCGTCCTGTCATCAGACAAAAGCGTGTGATTGGAGGTTGAAAGCATGAGTGAAATAGATTATAAAGATCCCGGATATTATACCAACCGGGAACTCAGCTGGGTCCTTTTTGATAAGAGGGTACTCAGTGAGGCAAAGGATAAACAGAATCCGCTGTTTGAGAGACTGAAGTTTTTAAGTATTACGGCATCCAATCTGGATGAGTTCTTTATGGTGCGTGTGGCATCCTTAAAGGATATGGTGAATGCGGGGTATGAAAAGCCGGATATTGCAGGAATGACACCCAGGCAGCAGCTTTCAGCGCTGAATGAGGCAACGCATGAGCTGGTAAAAGAACAGTATGCCGTATATAACAGAACGCTGCTCCCGCTTCTTTTGCAAAACGGGCTCAGGGTTATCGGTAAACATGAGAAGCTGACAGAAAAGGAAGCTGAGTATGTGGATCAGTATTATGAAGAAAATGTTTATCCGGTATTGACACCCATGGCAGTGGATTCTTCAAGACCCTTTCCACTGATCAGAAACAAATCTCTGAATATTGGTGCGCTGGTAAAGAAGAAAGGCGGAGACGGGGAACTGGAATTTGCAACCGTACAGGTGCCCAGTGTGCTTCCGAGAATCGTGCAGATTCCCTCTGAAGATGAAGGGGAAACCGCAGTGATCCTTCTGGAAGAGGTCATTGAGAGAAATATCGAGAAGCTTTTCTTAAATTATGATATTGTCTGCTCTTATCCTTTCCGGATCATGAGAAATGCAGATTTTTCTCTGGAGGAGGACGAGGCGGAGGATCTTCTCAAGGAGATTGAAAAACAGCTGAAAATGAGACAGTGGGGTCAGGCCATCAGACTGGAGGTAGAAGAGGGCATTGACAAGAGACTGATCGGTATCATCAAGAAGGAACTGTCCATCGGAGATGAGGATATTTATCGCATTGACGGCCCCTTAGATCTTACTTTCCTGATGAAGATGTACGGTCTTCCCGGGTTTGATCATCTGAAGGAGAAGGGGTATGCTTCCCCACAGCCGGTGCCTGAGCTGCCGGAGGGCTGTGATATCTTTGAACAGATCAGGAAGGGGGATGTGCTTCTTCATCATCCTTATGAAACCTTTACTCCTGTAGTGGATTTTATCAGGCAGGCGGCGCGGGATAAGGATGTGCTTGCCATCAAGCAGACCCTGTACCGTGTCAGCGGAAATTCTCCCATCATTGCAGCTCTTGCCCAGGCAGCGGAGAACGGCAAACAGGTTTCTGTTCTTGTGGAGTTGAAGGCGAGATTTGATGAGGAGAACAATATTGTCTGGGCGAAGATGCTGGAAAAAGCAGGCTGCCACGTTATTTACGGACTTGTAGGGCTTAAGACTCACAGCAAGATTACCCTGGTAGTCAGAAGAGAGGAGGATGGCATCAGAAGATACGTCCATCTGGGTACGGGAAACTATAATGATGCCACGGCAAAGCTCTACACGGATATCGGGCTTTTGACCTGCTCTGAGTCCATCGGTGAGGATGCCACAGCAGTGTTTAACATGCTTTCCGGTTATTCCGAGCCTCTCGGATGGAATAAACTCTCCCTTGCGCCTTTGTGGTTGAAGGACAGATTTTTATACCTCATTGACAGGGAAAAGAAAAATGCTGCCGCAGGAAGAGAAGGACATATCATCGCAAAGGTGAACAGTCTTTGTGACAAGGATATCATACAGGCTCTGTATGAGGCCGGAGCAGCGGGAGTTAAGATCGAGCTGATCGTGCGCGGTATCTGCTGCCTGAAAACGGGACTTCCCGGCATCGGAAAGAATATAACGGTGCGTTCCATCGTAGGTAATTTCCTGGAGCACTGCAGGATATTTTATTTTGCCAATGACGGCAAACCGGAGTATTACTGTGCCAGTGCGGACTGGATGCCAAGAAACCTGGAGCGTCGAGTGGAGATCATGTTCCCAGTGGAAAAGCCTGCGCTTCGTGAAAAACTGATACATATCCTTTCCATGCAGATGAAGGATACAGTGAAAGCCCATGTACTTTTGCCGAACGGAAGATATCAGAAGGTAGATAAGAGGGGCAAGGAAATTATCAATGCGCAGCAGGAATTCTGCAAAGAAGCAGTGAGAGCGGCAAAGCAGAAGGACGAAGTGGTAAGCAACAGAGTGTTTATACCTGAGACACATCATGAATAGGGTGGAAAAAATGGATAAAAAAATAATTTTGGCAAGTGCTTCTCCCAGAAGAAGAGAGCTGCTTGCCCAGATTGGCATGGATTTTGAAGTGCGGGCAAGCTATGCTGAGGAAAAGACAGAGGCAAAGGATTCGGAAGAACTTGTAAAAGAATTATCTGCCCTGAAAGCTCTGGATATTTGGGAGAAGCTTTCTGAAGAGGAGAAGAAAACCGGTCTTGTGATCGGCGCAGACACTGTGGTAAGTATCTGCGGCGCTGTTATGGGAAAGCCGAAAGACAGGGAGGATGCAGCAGGAATGCTCTCCCTTTTACAGGGCAGAACCCATCAGGTATATACGGGAGTCACCTTTATTTATCTCGATGAAAAGGGCGATAGGGATACCGGAAGAAAGACAGAACGCCGGGTAAACAGCTTTTTTGAGAAGACGGATGTACTTGTCTTTCCTATGTCGGAAGAGGAGATCGCACGCTATGTTGACACAGGAGATCCCATGGATAAGGCAGGAGCTTACGGAATACAGGGAATATTTGCTGCTTATATTAAAGGGATAGCAGGAGACTACAATAACGTGGTAGGACTGCCCGTAGGAAGATTGTATCAGGAATTAAAGAAGATTTAAAAAGAATCCGTTCAGGCGGATTCTTTTTTTATAAACAATAAAGAAAACGTTTTCGAATTTTGCTTTTTACGTAAACGTTTAAGAAAAATAGAAAATTTACGAAAAAAATGTGAAAAAACATTGAAAATACAATTAGGGCAACCGATTGCGCTCTACGAAAACAAGAAAGGGAGAATTGCTTTGGAAGATATTGGACAAGATTAATGGATTTGTATAAAATGCACAAAAATAAGATGAGAAAATATACACATATGTTAATTGACAACAACAAAATACAATGATATTCTTAGTTCAAGAGCAAACGGTTGCGCACAGATAGAGCGTGCCATCCGGCAACTCAAGCTTCAATAGAAATAGGAGGATAAATAAATGAAAAAGAAATTGTTGGCATCATTGCTTACCCTTTCCATGGTAGCAGCTATGCTCACAGGCTGTGGTGGAGCAGCAAAAGAGGAAGCTCCCGCAGACACAACAGAAGCAGCAACAGAGGAAGCTGCACCTGCCGAAGAGACAACTGAAGCAGCAGAAAGCACAGAGGCTGCTGACCCCGTAGCTAATTTGATCGCAGCTACAACAGATACTGTATCCCTTACTGTATGGGCTTCTGAAGAAGACCATACATTAACAACAGAGCTGCTTGAGAAATTCAAAGCACAGTATCCCGATGTTACATTTGACATCAAGCTTGGTTCCGAATCTGAATCAACAGCAAAGGATACCGTCCTTACAGACGTAGAAGCAGCAGCAGATGTATACGCATTCGCAGATGACCAGATCAATGAGCTGGTTGCAGCAGGTGCCCTTCAGGCTGTATCCGCCACATACACTTATGATGTAGCAGCTGAAAACGTAGCAGGCGCTGTAGAGGCAGCTACTGTAGACGGAACCTTATATGCATATCCTATGACAGCAGATAACGGATACTTCATGTTCTATGATTCATCCGTATTTACAGAAGACGATGTACAGTCTCTTGAAAAGATGATCGAAGTTGCAGACGCAGCAGGCAAGAAGATCGGTATGGATATTTCCAACGGTTGGTATATCTACTCCTTCTTCCAGGGTGCAGGATATGACCTGACACTGAACGATGACGGTGTTACAAACTCCTGTACATGGAACGCTGAAGGCGCTGTAGATGTTGCTCAGGCTATCATGGATCTGTGTGCGACAGGTGTTTTGGTAGATATGGGTGATGAAGAAATGGCTACAGCAATCGCAGAAGGTACTGTAGTTGCAGCTGTTAACGGTACTTGGAGAGCAGAGACAGCATCTGATGCGTGGGGTGAGAACTATGCAGCAACCAAGCTTCCTACTTTCGAAGTAGCAGGAGAAGCTAAGCAGATGTCTTCCTACTCGGGTTACAAGTTAATCGGTGTTAATCCTTATTCCAAGAACGTTGGTTGGTCCATGTTACTTGCTGAGTTCTTAACAAACGCTGAATCTCAGGCAGCAAGATTTGAAGCAAGAGGCCTTGGCCCCGCGAATATCGAGGTAGCTTCCAGCCAGGCTGTTCAGGAAAATCCTGCAATTGCAGCCCTTGCAGC
The DNA here is from genome assembly GCA_017622575.1 of Lachnospiraceae bacterium. Taxonomy (GTDB): domain Bacteria; phylum Bacillota; class Clostridia; order Lachnospirales; family Lachnospiraceae; genus Suilimivivens. The sequence goes on along the minus strand of JAGAQU010000030.1, from coordinate 7,902 downwards.
TCAGGCAGCTTATGCAACACCTCAGCGTGTAGGCGGAAACTTCTGGACCCCCGCTGAAACATTAGGTCAGATCCTTGCATCAGGCAATCCTGACGGAACAGATCTTCAGACACTGCTTGATACAACGGTAGAAGGAATCACAGCTCCCGTACAGTGATAGGAAGCATTCAGAGTGATATATTTCGGATACGAAATTTCTGATACCCCACATGCCTCCGGGTATGTGGGGTATATTTTCCCAAAAATGTAATGTAAAACGGTACAATTAATCAAAAAATGACTCTCAGAGGGGTTTATGATGAAGAAGATATTAAATTCAATTGGAAATTATTTCAAAGAGTTTGGTACCGCTGTTGCCAAAGGTGACATTTGGGTGAAACTGTCCCTGATTTGGATGGGAGCAGGTTATATTGCCAGAAAGCAGATCATCAACGGTATCATTATGACTTTGCTGGAAGCAGTTTTTACGATTATGTGTGTAGGATATGCAGCACCCAATCTGGCAAAGTTCGGCACGCTTGGTACAGTTCAGTTTGAACAGGTATTCGACCCATTAACATTGACAAGTACAGTGAATGATTATGACAATTCGTTCCTTATCTTATTAAATTCCATTATTTCGTTATTCCTGATTGTGGTATTTGTCATTGTATATATTGCGAATGTCAAGACTGTTTATCGTCTTCAGCAGACGAAGGAGAACGGAAGACACATTAATAACTTCCGGGAGGACATCCGTGCATTGTTCAATGAGAAGTTTCACATTACCTTGCTTACTCTTCCCTGTATCGGTGTTGTTCTGATGAACATTCTTCCGATTCTGGTGCTGATCGCGGTAGCGTTTACCAATTATGATCAGCAGCATATGCCGCCAAGTGCGCTGTTTACCTGGGTAGGCTTTAAGAACTTTAAATCATTGTTTACCAATTCCACCACCATAACGTTTGGATATTCCTTTGGCAAGATTCTGATATGGACACTGGAATGGGCTGTGCTTGCAACCTTTACAACCTATATCGGCGGTATTTTACTTGCCAAGTTCATTAACAATAAAGCGACCAAATGGCCTAAATTCTGGAGAACTCTGTTTATCATTGCAATTGCGGTTCCTCAGTTTGTCACACTGCTTTTGGTCCGTAACTTCTTTGCAGATTCCGGTATTGTCAACACGATCTGCGCCAATATCGGTTTGACGGATTTCCTTAAGAAAATAGGCCTGGTGGCATCCCATCTTACTTATATTCCGTTTTTGACTGATCCTAATTGGGCGAAAATTATGATCGTACTCATCAACATCTGGGTTGGTGTTCCCTATCAGATGCTGATTGCAACAGGCGTTCTTATGAATATTCCGGAGGATCAGATTGAAAGTGCCAGAATTGACGGTGCAAACAGTTTCCAGATTTTTGCAAAGATCACAATGCCGTATATGTTGTTTGTCACAGGACCGGCACTGATCACTGACTTTGTAAAGAATATCAATAACTTTAATGTCATTTATCTGTTGACACAGGATGTGTTTGTAACCTCCGACCAGATGCTTGCAAACTCCAATGCCAAGGAGGTAGACCTTCTGGTAACCTGGCTGTTCAGACTGACCAATGAATATTACAACTATAAGATGGCTTCGGTAATCGGTATCTTCGTATTCATCATCTGTGCAGCATTTACACTCATTACCTTTACCAGAACGATTAAAGGAGATAAGGAGGATCAGTTTAGATAATGAAAAAACAAGTGAGATTTGTATTAAGACACGTAGTTTTATTATTGCTCGCCGTAATATGGCTGGTTCCCATTGTCTGGCTGGTTGTGACTTCATTTAGCGGATATAAGGGAATCAACACGGCACACTTTTTCCCGCAGACATGGTCCCTTGACAATTATATCACCTTATTCTTAAAGCCTGACTCCGTAGTACAGTACCAAGCATGGTTTACCAATACCCTTGTGATTGCAATCTTTACCTGTATAATTTCTACGGTTCTGGTATTGATGGTGGCTTATACCATGAGCTGCCTGCGGTTTAAAGGAAGAAAGGGACTGATGAGTTTCAGCATCATTCTGAATATGTTCCCTGGCGTTTTGTCCATGATCGCTGTGTACTTTATCTTAAAGTCATTGGGACTGACTAACAGCCATGTGGGTATGATCATTGTATATTCCGCAGGTGCGGGCCTTGGCTTTTTGATCGCAAAAGGTTTTATGGATACAATTTCTGTTTCCTTAAGGGAGGCAGCAAGACTGGAGGGCGCTTCCGAAGCCCAGATATTCTGGAAAATCGTGATCCCGCTTTCCAAACCGATTATCGTATATACAGTTATCAGCTCTTTCCTGGTACCGTGGGGAGACTTCGTGTTTGCAAAGCTGATCTTAAATTCCGGTATCTCATCGGATTGGACTGTTGCGATCGGTCTTTACAATATGCTGAATAAATCCCTGATCAATAAATACTTCTCTATCTTCTGCGCAGGTGGTGTTGTGGTGTCCATCCCCATTTCCATTCTGTTTGTGATCATGCAGAAATTCTATGTAGAGGGTATTACAGGAGGATCTGTGAAGGGTTAAAATGGAAGTAAAAAAATGACAATTGATGATATAGCAAGAGACCTTGGAATCTCAAAGACTACAGTTTCAAGAGCTATTTCAGGAAAAGGAAGGATCGGGCAGGAAACCAGAGACAGAGTACTCCGGTACATCGAGGAAAATAATTACAGACCAAGTGCGATTGCCAAAGGTCTTGCCCAGTCCAAAACCTTTAATATTGCCTTTGTCATGCCGGGAGATTACAGTAATGCCGATCTGCCGTTCTTTCAGAAATGCATGTGGGGGATCAGTACTATGGCTTCGCAAAGGGATTATGATGTCATCATTTCCATGGTAGATGAGGGAAACCTCTCTCAGCTTGTGAGAATGATAGATCATCATAAGATTGATGGTGTGATTCTGTCAAGAACCCTTGAAAAGGATGAAGTGGCATCGTATCTGATGACAGGAAATGTGCCCTTCGTCACGGTAGGATCTGCAGAGGAAGATTCCATTATTCAGGTAGATAATGATCACTTCGGCGCCTGCAGAGAATTGACCAGTATTCTTCTGCACAAGGGAATCAGGAAAATAGCGCTGATTGGCGGCAGTACCAACGTGATCGTAAATCAGAAAAGACTTCTCGGTTTCAGAGAGGCCTATATGAAGGCAGGAATTCCTGTTGATAACAGCCTTTTGTATCTTGATATTGAAAATACAGGAAGGATAGAAGGTATTGTAGAGGAGATACTTGCCAAAAATGCAGACTGCATTGTCTGTATGGATGATTTTATCTGCAGCTATGTTTTGAATAAGCTGGATAAGGATCATATCAAAATACCGGAAGAAATCAAAGTGGCATCCTTTTATAACAGCAGTGTTTTGGAACAGCATCAGCCTGCGATTACCGAACTTAAATTTGACGTGGCTGAGCTTGGAATGGTGTGTTGCAATACTTTACTAGACTATATCGACAAAAAGGAAGTAAAGCAAAAAACGCTGCTGGGTTATGAAGTGCTTATGAAGGAATCTACAAAAAATTAAATAAGATATGAGGAGAAAGAGAATGGATAAGTTTATAGTCAACATTATTCACCGCCCGGAAATGGTTCCCGAATATGCGGAAAAAGTAACCGGTCACGGCAAAGAGGAAAATATCGGCAGAAAGTCACTGCTTACCGAGTCTCTTGATATTTTCAAGTTTCAACAGGAGACTGCTCACAAGAATGGTCTTAAGACAACAATCCAGATGACATATGCCAGCCTCTTCAATGAAGAAGCAATTTCAATTGCAAAAGAGCATCATGAGAAATACGGAGATGAAATCGCACTTTCCCTTCTGGGTCTTCCCTGTGAGGAATTCAGAGAGAAATACAAGACCAAGGATTTCTGTATCTGGATGTTTTCCATGGAAGACAAGAAGTCGATCGTGGATGATGTGTTCGGAAAGTTCCATGATATCTTCGGCTTTTATCCTGAATCGACAGGCTCCTATTACATGGATGCAGAACTGGTCAACTATATCAAAGAAAAATATCCCATGGTAAAGTGTGCGGTAGCTACCTGCTGGGAGGAAGGACCCAAGGCATATCATACCTGCAATAATTCCTGGTATACGCTTATGGATGGCGGTCCATGGAATCCTTGGATTCCCAGCAAACAGAACATCCATGCACCTGCAGCAAATGAAGCTGAGGACAGCGGCATCGTAGCCATTCCTCACCTTTCCAGAGATCTGCTGGCATGTTATGACGGAAACGGCTCCAACTTCGGAACCCATCCCCAGAATGTGCTTCGCGGTATGATCTATGATACAAAGACATGGGAATTCCCTTATCTTTATAACCTGATTGATCAGTATCGCGACCTTGAAAAGTATAATAACGGATATGCTTACAACATGATGTTTGTAGGACCCGGCTGGCTGAATAAGATGGGACGCTGGGAAGCACCCTATGAACTTCTTAAGAAGTCTTATGAGGACGGTATGGCTTATTATGGTCAGCTGAAGAAGGAAGGCAAGCTTACCGATATGACCATGGCTGAGTTTGCGGATTACTTCCGTCAGAAAAAGACATATACGGAGCCTGAATGTGCCCTCTGGAGGGATATTCTTTACGGTTCCGACAAGCAGCTGTTCTGGTACTGCGACCCTTATATGAGAGCCTGCATCAACATGAACCAGGGTGGTGCTATTGTAGATCTTCGCCCTTATGCTGCAAAGCTGAAATGGGAAGTTGGTATCGGAACACCACATGTACAGGATGCTTCTTATCCTTTCCTGATCCAGGAGAAGTACAGAGCCGGATACTTCACTCACTATGCAGGTGAGGGTACCGTGAGAAGTGCAAAACTAACCTATAACGGAGAGGAAGTAGATCTTTGCCTTTGCCGTACCCATGCAAAATTCAGTGAAGAAGTGATTGAGAATGGAAAGAAAAAGAGAATCCTTACACTGGAGCCTGTAGATATTGAGTTTTATGATCTGACTGTTAAGCTTCAGACGAGAGTGATCTTCACAGAAGGTAGCTCAGACATTGAGATGGAAAGAACAGTTCTTTCCATGAGCAATCCCGATGCAGTGGTTGATCTGAATGAGTATATCGTGGCATGCTACGGTACCACAGAATATCCTGAAGATATGACAAGCCTTACTCTGACCTGCAAGGGCAAGGGCGAAGAGAAGAAGATTGATTATGCATATAAGTGCAGAGAAGCAGAAATAGAAGGAGCAGATTCTGTAGAGGCAGTGATTCCTCCTATTGAGACAAAGGTTTCCATGAGGACAAGTGATGAGAAGGCTACAGGTTATATCAGAGAAGGTTATGCATTCTCACCTATGTTTACATTGGGATATAAGATGACACTGAAGGACAAGGAGGTTGTTTCCACATGGCTCAAGCTGGAAAAGGCAAATTAAATTTCAGATGTCCCTCCTGTTTTATGAGAGATCTGGATATCGACATGTTTTACGACAAGGACAAGAAGGAATATTACTGTATGCGTTGTCAGTATGTCGGAACCGAGGAAGACGTACTGGAAAAGAATGAAATGGTAAGGTTCCGCTATAAGGATATGTACAAGCGTTTTACAAAATTTGATTTTGATTAATGTACCGGCAATGTTCGTGGCTGTTATAGCGGTCACGGACATTGTGCTATACGCGGACAGAAAGGCAAAGATACTGATATGAAATATTATAAAGGAATGGATATCTCTACCCTACTTGAGGTAGAAAAATGCGGCGGTAAATTTTATGACGGAAAGGGTCCTGAGGATGCACTTGACATTTTAAAGCGCTATGATGTGAATGCTGTGCGTATCCGTCTTTGGAATGATCCCTATTCTGAGGATGGGGAACCTTACGGGGCGGGGACAAACGATTTTGCATCGGTTATTGCACTTTCAAGAAGAGCAAGAGAAAAAGGCTTTGATATTCTGCTTGACTATCATTACAGCGATTTCTGGGTGGATCCCGGCAAACAGTTTATCCCAAAGGCGTGGAGAGGGTATTCGGTGGAGGAACTGGAGCAGGCGGTCTATAATTACACGAAGGATACACTGTTGGATTTAAAGGAGCAGGGACTTCTTCCCAATATGGTTCAGGTGGGGAATGAGTTGACAAACGGACTGCTCTGGCCTTACGGAAAGGTACCTGATTATGACAATATCGCCCGCTTTGTCAATGCAGGGATCAGAGCAGTCAAAGAAGTGTCGGAAACAGCCCTTGCAGACGGAAGCATATCGGAACGGATTTTGATTATGATTCACCTTGATAATGGTGGAAACAATGCGCTTTACAGAGAATGGTTCGATAACTTTGTGAAGAGAGGGGAGGATTTTGATATCATAGGTCTTTCCTACTATCCTTTCTGGCATGGCACTTTCGATATGCTGCAGAACAATATGAAAGATATTGCAAAGCGCTTTGGCAAAGAACTGATCATCGCGGAGGTATCCATGGGCTATACCATGGAAGATTATGCTTCCTATGAAAAACTCGCGCCTGCTCAGAGAAAAGGAATGGCTACCAGACAGGAACTTGTCGATAAGATAGAGTATCCTATGACGAAAGAAGGTCAGAAGGCGTTCATGGAGGAGCTTTTCAAAAGGCTTGAGGAAATCCCGGATAGGAAAGCGAGAGGATATTTTTACTGGGAGCCTGCCTGGATTCCGGTGCCCGGAAGTGGCTGGGCTACGGAAAGCGCCTTAAAGTATATTGAGGATAAAGGACCCTGTGGAAACGAATGGGCGAATCAGGCATTGTTTGATTACGATGGGAATGCCCTTCCTGCCCTTGCAGCAGTGAGGGATTACAGACCGAAATAAGGTGTTTTGCAATTATTTGCAATATGCTATAGTTGAACTGAAGCAGAAATTTGAATTTTTTTGTTTCAGGGTATTGACTGTATTATATGTTTAGGGCATTATGATAATGAAAATGAGGAAAGGCATATGCCTTATGATCAATAGCACCTAAGGAGGAACATAATATGCATGAATTCGATGATGCTGTACTTAAGTGTTTTCTTGACAATCAGAGTCAGCTATTCCCTGAGGAAGATGTAGCTTCCACGATGGAAGAAGCTGAGAGCTTTTTGGAAGAATGCTTTGCAGTTGTTGTTAATTCTGTAGACGAGGTATGGGATTATTTCGAAGAAGAAGGAATCGATATGGAAGGCATGGAAGGAGACGAAATTCTGGATGCCGATGAAGTATTTGATGTGGGCGACGGCAGATATCTGATCGTAGAAGGATAATGATGCTGGTTGAGAGAATAAAAAGAAAGAATAAAGCCCGGGCAGTAAATGTTTTGTATGTTGCATTTGCTGCCCGAGTTTTTTGATCAATAGGAAATATGTAGAAAATATGGCCCGGTTGTCCTTGTGAAAATATATTTTTTTCAATATAAAATACCATATTGGGGATAAGCTCCAGAGACAACTACAAGATGTTGTATTGTGCAATTTTTCATTCAATTTTTATTTACATATTGACACATGGATGGTCATAGGATAGCATTGCATTACGGAGTCGTTTTATGCGGGGGATAGCCATACGAATTTATGCAATGTAACGCTACATATGAAAGAGGGTTATAAATGAGTGACAAAATTATTATTCAATATTTAGAAAATATATCCGGGCGAATAGACACAATGTCTACAGAGATCAGCGATATCAAGCATGATGTTCAAATCATTGATGAGAAAGTGGAGAAACTGTCAGCGCGGATTGATGATGTAGAAGAGAGACTGTCAGCGCGGATTGATGATGTAGAAGAGAGACTGTCAGCGCGGATTGATGATGTAGAAGAGAGACTGTCAGCGCGGATTGATGATGTAGAAGAGAGACTGTCAGCGCGGATTGATGATG
>JAGAQU010000029.1 GCA_017622575.1 Lachnospiraceae bacterium | reverse complement strand
TGTCATCTGCCTGTACTTAATGATGACTTCCTCATTGCCATCACTGATCTTCTGCAGTGTAATTTTCATGTTCTCTTCCATTCCGGTCTTCCCGGCTCTCCCGTTTTTTTGAACCATCTCTTTGAACCAACTATATATTTTTTTGATGACAAAAGCAAGGAATTTGGGGCAGGCTGCACTTTTCACGCGGTAAGATGCAAAAAAAGACCGCTGCGTTTATCCGCGGCGGTCTTCGTATTCACTACTGTCTGTCTCAGTCTTCCTCTGTTCCTGCCGTTTCATCGTAGGCGTCCAGAAAGTGATGCTTCACACCTTTTTCCTTGTAGGCGATCACGGTACTTAAGTTTACATTCTCCACACTCCTGAAAATGTTTTTCTCAATATGGGGACTTCTCTGTCTGAGTTCTCTGATCAGCTCCTTGATCTCTGCCCGCTTGGAGCCCTTTTCCGTACCGCCGCAGGAAGCGCAGCTCTCCGTAAAGCGGCAGGCGCACTGGATAAAGTGGAGCTCATTGTAGTGCATCCACTTGATGATGTCCTCCTCACGAATCAGATACAGCGGACGGATCAGCTCCATTCCCTCGAAATTGGTGCTGTGAAGCTTCGGCATCATGGTCTGAACCTGTCCTCCGTACATCATTCCCATGAGAATGGTCTCGATCACATCATCGAAATGATGTCCCAGCGCAATCTTGTTGCAACCCAGCTCTTTTGCCTTGCTGTACAGGTATCCCCGCCGCATTCTGGCACACAGATAGCAGGGAGAATCGGTAATATCGGCAACCGTGTCAAAAATCTCTGTCTGAAACACGGTGATGGGCACTTCAAGAAGCTTTGCATTATTTAAAATCGTCTGGTAGTTGAGCTCGTTGTAGCCGGGGTTCATCACCAGATATACGACCTCAAAATTTTTTCTTCCGTGACGTTCCAGTTCCTGAAAAAGCTTGGCCATCAGCATGGAATCCTTGCCCCCGGAAATACAGACCGCAATCTTGTCCCCATCCTGAATCAGTTCGTACTCGTTGATCGCTTTGGTAAACTTACGCCAGATTTCTTTGCGGAACTTTTTTACAATGCTGCGCTCCACATCCTTACATCTGTCCGCCATCACATCCTCCTTTTGCAGGAGACTGTGAAGCTTCATGCGAAGATAAGCGCGAAAGCCTTCTTCAATACTGTAGATCTCATATCCTTCCTCCGAAAGCTCCGCTGCGATCTCATCACTCCTCTGTCCCGTATAACAGATCAGGTATACCGGTCTGTCCTTTGGCACCTGATCAAGATGATCGCGAAATTCTTCCCAGTAAATATTGATGGCACCGGGGTACGTTTCCTTATCAAAATCCTCTTTACTTCTGATGTCTATTACCAGTTTGTCCCTGTCGTCCCGTTCCAGATCTTCTATTGTTTTTCTGTCCATTGTTTTCGTCCTTATCTATCTATTGATTCCTGCAAGATCCTTCACCACTTCCGATGCAATGATCAGTCCCGCAGCAGAGGGTACAAATGAAATGCTTCCCGGAATGGCTCTTCTTTGCGTACATTTACGTGTTGTTCCCGGAGGACAGACGCAATGTTCCCTGCAGGTATCTTCGGAATCGTCCAATGGAGTGATGGGTTCTTCTTTAGAATACAAAACCTTCAGTTTATCCACTCCGCGCTTTCGCAGTTCCCTTCGCATCACCTTGGCAAGGGGACAGACACTTGTCTTGTAGATATCTGCAATTTCAAGCTGTGTAGGATTTAGCTTATTGCCCACACCCATGCAGCTGATAACAGGAATATTACTCTCCTTCGCCCGCATCACTATTTCAAGCTTGGCTGTCACTGTGTCCACGGCATCCACCACATAATCATAGGATGAAAAATCAAAATCCTGCGCGTTTTCGGGAAGATAAAAACACCGGTGTGTCGTCACTTCCGCATCCGGATTGATGGAAAGAATTCTCTCTCTCATGACCTCCACCTTATGTCGTCCTATGGTATCTCTTGTGGCAATGATCTGACGGTTTAAGTTTGTTAAGCACACCTTGTCATCATCGATCAGATCATAGGCTCCGATACCGCTCCGTACCAGGGCTTCCACCACATATCCGCCAACACCGCCTATCCCGAAAACAGCGACATGTGCTTTAGAAAGGCGCTCCAAAGCCTCTTTCCCTATCAGTAATTCTGTTCTTGAAAATTGATTTAACATCACTTTTCTCCTAAATAAAGTACTCGATTTGGTCCATGGTCTGTCTGGTATTGCAGTTGTAAATCAGCACACTTTCTCTCCAGTCGATACTGCTGAACGCATATAGTCCCTTTCCGGTGCTGTTTAATAGATCCTTATGCACCCGGCGATTACGCTTTTTGGGCTCATCCCATATCATCGTGACCCCATCCTGATGAAATGGCTTCTGGCGAAAATAAGGGTCAAAAAGATCAATATATTCACCCTCCATACCGGTGAGAAGCACATAATGACCGCACCCAAGCATGACCTTTGCCACCACTGCTCCTTTCTGCTGAAGACAGGAGACAATTCTGGAATTTTGTCCGATATAGACCTCCTCCCCTTTGATCATCTCACAGTGAATGGGAAATTTCCTCACTTTCCCGAAATGGTTCAGCCAGCTTGCCAGAAAATCCATGGCATAGCAGGTGGTGCCGCTCTTATAGGCTTCTCCCTTGCTATTATAGGCATCCATGCAGTATTGCATAATGTATTTCGGAATATCCGGTGAAATTTCTTCTCGTTTAAACAGAAAGCTGATGGCATTCGCCATGGAAGTGGGACCGCAATCATACTCCGTCATTTGGTAATTTAAAGGATTTCTCATAATTTTATCTCCACATGTAAAAAGCGCAAACTGTAAATTTGCGCTTTTAATATTATCCTAATCGGTCTGAACTTTCAACCCTTATTATTCATTTGCAAACAAAGGTGTGGACAGATATCTGTCACCTGAGTCAGGAAGCAACGCCACGATTGTCTTCCCTTTGTTCTCGGGTCTGGATGCAAGAATGGAGGCTGCTTTAAGCGCTGCACCGGAAGATATACCTACCAGAATACCTTCACTGACTGCAAATGCCTTTCCTTCCGCAAATGCATCGTCGTTTTCTATCGTGATGACTTCATCAAAAATCTTTGTATTCAATACATCAGGCACAAATCCGGCTCCGATACCCTGAATCTTGTGAGGTCCCGGCGTTCCTTTGGATAATACGGGGCTGGTTGCCGGTTCTACAGCCACAACCTTCACATTGGGGTTCTGAGATTTCAGATATTCACCCACACCGGTAATCGTTCCGCCGGTACCGACACCCGCCACAAAGATATCTACCTTTCCGTCTGTCTGCTCCCAAATTTCAGGGCCTGTGGTAGCTTTGTGAACGGCAGGGTTTGCAGGATTTACGAACTGACCTAAGATCACTGCACCGGGTGTTGCTTCTTTTAACTCCTCCGCCTTGGCGATGGCACCCTTCATACCCTTGGCACCTTCTGTCAATACCAGCTGTGCTCCATATGCTTTTAAAAGATTTCTTCTCTCAACACTCATGGTCTCGGGAAGGGTAAGAATAGTCTTATATCCCTTTGCCGCCGCAACAGCTGCAAGACCGATTCCTGTGTTTCCTGAAGTGGGCTCGATAATAGTTGCTCCCGGTTTTAAAATACCTTTCTTTTCCGCATCTTCAATCATTGCCAGCGCAATACGATCCTTCACGGAACCTGCCGGATTTAAATACTCCAGCTTGGCAAGAATGGTAGCGTCCTTCACGCCTGCTTTTTCTGTATAACGATTCAGTTTCAGAATCGGTGTTCCTCCAATTAACTCTAATGAACTTTCCTTAATTTTACTCATTTTCATTTCCTCCTGATTTTTTAAAATATCATTTATCTCATTTCCTATTCCTATACGGTATGTAACCATCCTCTGTTCTATTTCTGTAATCTGATTAACATCGCCCTTTGCTGCAGCAACACATTCGTTTTCTATGTCTCATTTTTCCTCTCCTCTTATTTCCTACTTTGTAGGTGGGAATACTATGTTTTGTTGTTGATATTATACTAACCGACAGAAAATCATTTGTCAATAGTATTTTTAATATTTTTTTACAGATTTTTTTACAGTAAAAAATAGCACCGGATCATGACAACTTCATGTTCCGATGCTATGTATCCCATTTTACAAATTGTTCACTGCCGTTTCTATTTTTTCAAGCGCCGTCTGAAGCGTCACTCTGGGACAGGCCACATTGATCCTCTGGAAGCCCTCTCCCGCGGCTCCGAAAATCGCCCCGCTGTCAAGCCAGAGCCCTGCTTTGTGAATGATCAGATCCTCCAGCTCCCGATTGGAAAGACCCAGGGCTCTGAAGTCCACCCATACCAGATAAGTACCCTCCGGCTCAAGCATCTTCACTTTGGGAATACGCTCCTCCAAAAACTTCTTTGTAAAAGAAATGTTTTCCCGGATATAAGCTTTCACACCGCTATACCACTCTTCCCCATAGCGATAGGCGGCCTCACAGGCAACAAGTCCTGCCGCATTCAGCTGACTGTAGCCGGATGCCGCGATCTGCCTTTTAAACCTGTGCCGTAATTGATTATCGGGAATAAAAATATTGGACACCTGCAGTCCTGCAATATTAAAGGTCTTACTGGGAGCCGTGCAGGTAATGGTGATCTCCTCGTATTCCTTTTTCAGATTAGCGAGCACCTGATGCTTTCTATTATATACAAAATCAGCATGAATCTCATCGCTGACGATCAGCACATGATGCCTGTAACAGATATCGCCAATCTTCTCCAGTTCCTCACGATTCCATGCACGCCCAACCGGATTATGCGGATTGCAAAGGAAAAAGAGCTTTACCTTCTCTTTTACAATTTTTTTCTCAAAATCCGCAAGATCCATATGATAGCTTCCCGCTTCATCCTGGACAAGCGTGTTGTCAATGATTCTTCTGCCGTTATCCTTAATGACACCGCTGAAAGGATAGTAGACCGGCTGCTGGATCATCACCGCATCGTTCTCCTGCGTAAATGCCTGCACCGCCATCGCCAGGGCAAAGACAACTCCGGGAGTCTTTACCAGCCATTTCTCTTCCACCTTCCAGTCATAATGGGTAAAAAACCATGATTGAACTGCCTCAAAATAGCTGTCCCCCGATTCCGTATAACCGTAAATACCATGCTCTGCCTGGGCAGCAACGGCATCCTGTATATAGGATGAGGTCTTAAAATCCATATCCGCTACCCATAAAGGAAGGATATCCGCCGGCATGCCTCTCTTTACCGCAAAATCATATTTCAGACAGCTTGTATTTTTTCTGTCGGCTACTTTGTCAAAATCAAGATTTCTCTCAGCCATGCAGTTCTTCCTCCGCAAGTGTAAATACACGTTCCAGTTCTTCTGTTAAATCCTCTTTGCTTTCAATTCCCACTGACATTCTTAAGATCCTGTCAGTGATTCCGTTTGCCGCAAGCTTATCCGGTGGCACGTCCGCATGGGTCTGGGTAATGGGATAGGTGATCAGACTTTCCGTTCCGCCAAGGCTCTCCGCAAACTGGATCAACTTCACATGGTTTAATACAGAAAGGGCAAATTCCCTGGAATCCACCTCAAAGGTCAGCATACCGCCAAAGCCTCTTGCCTGCTTTTTCATGATCTCGTAGCCGGGGTGCTCAGGCAGTCCCGGGTAGATCACTTTTGTCACTCTCTTCTGCTCTTTTAACCAGTCCACAAGAGCAATGGCATTTTCCTGCGCCCGCTCCATGCGAAGAGCAAGTGTCTTGATTCCCCGAAGGATCAGCCAACTGTCGAAAGGAGAAAGGCCGGCTCCCGTCGTCTTAATCACAAACCGCAGTCTTTCACTGATGATTTCCTTATTGGTCACAAGGAACCCGGCAATGGTGTCATTGTGTCCGCCAAGATACTTGGTACCGCTGTGCACCACCACATCTGCGCCAAGCTCCAGAGGATTCTGGAAATACGGAGACAAAAAGGTATTATCCACGATCAGCATCAGGTTCCTGCTCTTTGTAAACTCCGCAAGTTTCCTGATATCCGTCACATTCATCATAGGATTGGTGGGCGTTTCTATGTAAATCGCTTTTGTTTTATCCGTAATATATTGGGACACATCTTCTTCCCAGAAATCAATGCTGGTGATCTCGATCCCGTTCTTCTCACTGATATTCTGGAAAAGACGGATACTGCCTCCGTACAGATCGGCATCCACTACCAGATGATCGCCCGGTTCAAACAGCTCCATCAGTGTGGCAATGGCTGCCATTCCGCTCGCAAATGCAAGGGCATCGACTCCTTTTTCCAGGGATGCCACGATCTTTTCCAGCTGCTCTCTCGTAGGATTCTGCAGCCTGCTGTAATCATAGCCTGTACTCTGTCCTACTCCTTTATGGGCAAAAGTTGCCGTCTGATAAATGGGAAAGCTGACTGCACCGTACACATCGCTTTTCGCCTCGTTCTCTTCAAGATGCAGACATCTTGTTTCTATGCTGTACCCCATAAAATATCCTCCTCCACTCATCGTTTTATATAATTCCTATAGTATTAATATGCTATTTTGATTGATTATAGCATAAGGGAAATCATCTGTAAACACCCAAAAAGGAAGCGTTTCCTTAGAAACGCTTCCTCCTCCAATCTGTATCCGATATCTTTATCGCGTCATTTTATAATTTGAACAATGTGCTTAAAAGTCCTCTTCCGAGGGATGCTCCCACATTGCCGCCGAGCTTCTTGCCAAAGCTTCCTCCGACCGATTTCCCCACCGTGTTTCCGATCTCCCTGCCGATGGTTCCCGCTGCAGAGCTTGCCACACTCTTTGCAGCCGACTGTACCTTTTTCCTTTTCTTCTCTTCCTCTTTCCGTGCGGCGGCTTCCTCCTTCAGCCTCTGCCTTTCTGCGGCCTTGGCCGCTTCTGTCTCTTCCCTCTGCCTCTGTCTCTCGGCCGCTGCCTCTTCCTTCAGGCGAAGTTTTTCCGCTTCTGCTTCTTCTTTTTCCTGCTGCTTCCTTAAAGCCTCTTCCTCCGCTGCTTTCCTTGCACTCTCCTCATCGGCGATCGCTTTTCTCTGCAAAAATTCATAGGCAGAGTCTCTGTCCATCATCTCCGAATATCTGCTGTAGAGAAGATTGTTCAGAATTTCATTCTTCCTGAGATCGTCGTCAAGTGCACCCATCTGACTCTGAGGCGGCAAAATACTGCATTTCTTTACAATGGTAGGAACACCTCCCTCGTCCAGAACAGAGATAAGCGCTTCCCCGATGCCCAGACTTGTCAGGGTATCATAAGTATCAAATTCTGGATTTTCCCGGAAAGACTGGGCTGCTGCTTTAGCCCCCTTCTGTTCTGCCGGTGTATAGGCATGAAGGGCATGCTGGATCTTGTTTCCAAGCTGTCCCAGAACGCCGTCCGGAATATCCTTTGGATTCTGTGTAATGAAATAGATACCCACACCCTTGGAGCGGATCAGCTTCACCACCTGCTCGATCTTCTCAAGGAGAACCCTGGGAGCGGAATCAAACAAAAGATGCGCCTCGTCAAAGAAAAATACCATCTTGGGCTTTTCTCTGTCCCCGGCCTCCGGCAGAGTTTCAAACAGTTCGGATATCATCCACAGCAAAAAGGTGGCATACATAGTAGGATTGTTGATCAGCTTCTGGCAGTCCAGAATCTGGATCACACCTTTTCCGTTGCAGTCTGTGCAAAGCCAGTCATTGATATTGAGTGCCGGCTCTCCAAAGAAATATTCTGCGCCTTCCGCTTCCAGGGCAATGACCGACCTGACGATCGCTCCAAGACTCTGCTTGGAAATGTTGCCGTAGGTAAGTGACAGTTCCTTTGCATTCTCTCCCACATACTGCAGCATAGACCGAAGATCCTTGGTGTCGATAAGCAAAAGGTTCTCATCATCCGCAATTTTGAAGATAACAGTCAGAATATCCGACTGGGTATCATTTAAGCCGAGGATTCTGGATAACAGAAGAGGACCCATCTCCGAAATGGTGGTTCTAAGAGGCATTCCCTTCTCTCCGTAAACATCCCAGAAATTAACAGGATAAGAATGAAGCTGAAATCCTGCCTCGGAAAGTCCCATGGTTTCCACTCTGCTCTTTACATTTTCATTTTCCGTTCCGGGTCTGCACATGCCTGCCAGATCACCCTTCACATCCGCAAGAAAAACAGGCACACCACAGTCGCTGAAGGACTCAGCCAGCACCTTTAAGGTAACTGTCTTCCCGGTACCTGTAGCCCCTGCGATCATACCGTGGCGGTTTGCCATCCTGGGATATATGTATACGTTCTCTTCTCCCGATTTTCCTATCAAAATTTTGCTGTCACAATACATGCGCAATTCCTCCTATTTCACATTATCAGTCAACTATAAATACTGTAACATGAGAAAAGTTTTTAGGCAAGATAAGCAAAAGATTTGTGCAAAATTACCTTTGCAATTCTTCTCTTTTGCCTATATAATAAATTACTGCAAAACAATAAAAAATTTTAAATGAAAAGCGTGTAGCCTTAGGCGTAAGTCCAGTTCTTAAGGTTATACGCTTATTTTTTTGAACGGAGGTTTATTATGGAACAAAAATCGAATTCCTTTCTGGAAACAGAAAGCATCGGCAGACTGATGCGGAAATATTCTATCCCCTGCATCATTTCTCTGCTGGTGGCAGCCCTTTACAACATCGTTGACCAGATTTTCATCGCCAACGCAAGCTACTTAGGATCCTACGGAAATGCCGCCAATACGGTAGTCTTTCCTCTCACGGTCATCGCACTTGCCATTGCGGTGATGATCGGCGACGGATGCTGCGCTTATGTAAGCATCTGCCTTGGTGCCGGAGAAAAAGAGAACGCGCGGGGGAGCGTGGGAAGCTCTGTATTGTTATGTGTTATTGCAAGTCTTGTCCTGACAGCTATTTACTTTATTTTTATGAATCCCATCCTGACCATGTTTGGTGGTACGGTAAACGAAGAAACCTTCCATCATTCCCGGGAATACTTTATCTATATCTCCATGGGGATTCCCTTTTACATGTTCGGTCAGGCAATGAATCCTGTCATCCGTTCCGACGGAAGTCCCAGATTTGCCATGGTTTCTACGCTGGCGGGTGCCTTCATCAATATCATTCTTGATTCTATTTTCATTTTTGTCTTTAGGTGGGGCATGATGGGCGCTGCAGTTGCCACAGTTGCAGGACAGGTCGTGACCGCTGTTTTGGCCATCTGGTATCTGTGTCACATGAAGGCGATCAAACTAAATAAGAGCAGTTTTCGTATTCACGGAAAGCTGGCGGCTAAATATCTGCCCCTTGGCATCTGCAGCTTCTTATCACAGATTTCTCTTGTGGCAGCCATGGCAGCTATCAACAATATGATTCGTAAATACGGCGCCATGGACGAAATATTCGGTCAGACGCAGTATGCACAGATTCCCATGGCAGTTCTAGGTATCGTTATGAAGTTCTTCCAGATCGTCATCTCCATTGCTGTGGGCATGGCGGCAGGATGTATCCCTATTGTGGGTTATAACGTCGGTGCCAGACGAAAGGACAGAGCCAGAACACTGTTTTCCAAGCTGCTTATTATGGAAGCTGTTGTGGGTGCTGTTGCACTTGTCATCGTGGAATGTTTCCCGAGGCAATTGATCGCTATTTTCGGAGCAGCAAACGAAAGCACCTATTACACAGACTTTGCCATTAAGAGCTTCCGGATCTATCTGTGCCTGATGCCTCTTGCAACGGTAAACAAGGCCACCTTTATTTACTTACAGTCCCTGGGAAAAGCAATTACCTCCACAGTCCTGTCCATGGTCAGAGAGGTGGTATTCGGCGTAGGATTTGCACTGATCCTGCCCATATTCTTCGGACTTGACGGTGTCCTTTACTCCATGCCTGTATCCGATATCCTGACCTTTATCATCTCGTTAATTGTTATTGTTTATACCTATAAATCACTTAAATCTGTAAATAAGGAGGTAACAGAATGAGCAACAAGATCATCACCATCAGCCGTGAATTCGGAAGCGGTGGAAGAACCATAGGAAAAGAGACAGCCGCAAAGCTTGGCATTTCCTGTTATGATTATGAGCTGATTGAAAAAGTGGCAAAGGAAAGCGGATTTGTCAAAGAATACATCGCGGAAAAAGGGGAATATACCCAGCATGGCGGCTGGCTTGCCAATGTGTTTTCAGAGCGGGGATTCCAGACCACATGGAATGGGGCGATGTCCGCAACTATCATATTGCCCTTGACAGCGGTGCTCTCGGCATTGAAAAGTGCACGGATATCCTTGTAGATTTGTATCGTGTAGATAAGCAGTAGCATTTAAAAAACGGCACCGCCGGATCGATTTATTTTTCATCCAGTTCGGTGCCGTTCTTTTTTATTTTACAGGAATCAGTTTATCCATCTTCAGAATATGATTGATGAGCCATGCAAGCAGAAAATCGATCAGTTCCTCCAGGTATTCCTTCTGGTGATCATCCACATCATCCAGATTGATCTCATTTAACCTGTCCACAAAGGCCGTATGTGCCACACGCTGCAGTGCGAGGCCGTCGTAAGCGATACTTTCCATGTAGCGCTCCTCATCCTGAAAATGCATGATGGTATAATCCTTCAGTTCCTCCAGGATATGTACGATGGCATCAAACTTATCATGTACAAGCTCTTCCTCTATGACATCATTAGTCTCTTTTATGATCTCAAACAGTCTTCTGTGTTCATCATCGATCAGCGTAATCCCTGTCCTGTACTGATCGGTAAAGGCAAACGCATCCTCCTTTTTGCTCTCACTTGTCATCTTGCCGATCATGGTATCACTGCCAAGGATATGACGATACAGCCACTTTGCCATAAAGCTTAAAAGCTCCTGTGCCGCCTGACTACTCTCCTCCTCAGTCAGGTCAGCGATTTTATAACTGTCCACCTTTGCAGCAAACTGTGCATGTTCTTTTCTCTGTCTTGGGAGCTCCAAGTCTTTTATCTGTTCCATATAAGCTTCTTCGTGGGCAAAATGAGTGCCTGCATACTCCCTCAGCTCCTTTAACAGATTTTTGACAATGACTTTTGAAGCACCGTTTTCCTTCAATAACTCTATAGACTCGTTGATCAGCTGAAACAGTCTTCTATGCTCCTCATCAATCGTTTCGATTCCCGTCAGACAATCCTCCGTAAAACGATACATCGCTTTTCCTCCTTCACTTCACCACATTCACCGGCTCACCTTTGAGATAAGCGTAAACATTTCCAAAGACGATTTCCGCTCTGCGTTGCATAGCTTCCTCAGAAATATATGCCTGGTGGGGTGTGAGCAGCGTATTCTTCGCATGAAGCAGCGGATAATCGGCAGGAAGCGGCGGTTCCATATCAAACACATCAATACAGGCAAAGCCAAGCTTATCTTCGTTTAACGCATCCGCCAGTGCCTGATTGTCCACAATAGGTCCTCTTGCACAGTTGATGAAAACTACATCCTTTTTCATCAGCGCAATCTTATCCTTTGAGAGAAAACCTCTCGTGGAATCATTTAAAGGAAGATTCAGGGAAACAATATCACTTTCTGAAAGGACCTGATCGAGCTCCCTATATTCAATGCCAAGACTCTCCGCCTCAGGATTTTTGCTTCTGTTGTAGGCGATCACTTTCGCTCCAAAAGCCTGAAACAGCTTAGCACACATGAGACCTATTCTGCCAAGACCTATAATACCTACTGTTTTGCCGCAGATTTCTCTGCCGCCTACACCCTGACTTCCTTTTCCCTCTCTCACGAGACGATCTGAATTTACCACCCCACGCATGGCATCCACAGCCATACCCAGCACCAGCTCTGCCACTGTCTGATTGGAGTAGCCCGCCGCATTGCAGACCATAATATTTTTGTCACGGCATACAGACAGACCCACGTGGTCAACACCCGTAAAAGCAACCGCTATCATTTTTAATCTGTCAAGTCTTTCAATCACTTCTGCAGGATAGGGATTGTTCGCTATCATTACGATATCACTATCCTTACTTCTTTCATAAAGTTCCTCTTTGTCGGTTGTCTTTGTATCAAAATATTCAAATTCATGACCAGCTTCCACTAATTTTGCAGCCAGCTCCTCCACAGCCTTCGCGGAGATACCAATCGGTTCCAATAAACTGATTTTCATGTCAGTTCCTCTCTTTCTGCTTTTGTATTTGATGATCTTCATTTTCTTCCGGATTTTCTATCTTTGGCAGATTCCACTTATATCTGATTGCCAGAAATCTCATGACAATGACACAGCCCGCACCTGAGAGCATGGCAATCTGTTCCCCTGCATTTTCCCATAAAAGGGCACAGATGAGCGCACCTGCAATGGAAGCGCAGGCATACACATGTTTTACAAATATATAAGGCTTATCGCCCGCCATGATATCCCGGAGGAGTCCTCCGCCCACTCCTGTAATAGTCCCCAGAAAAACCGCAAAGAAATAATTGATTTCCGTACTGTTTGTAAAGGCAGCCTTCACACCGACTACCGTAAATACTCCAAGTCCCAGTGTATCTGCCGCCATCAGGATCTGCTGAAAGCGCAGACCCGAAATCCTCTGGTAGCCCTTTGCCCGGATACGGATGTAAATAAAAATAACCGCGGAGACAAGAAGGGCGCTGAGCGCATATACCGGCTCCTTAAAAGCCTGGGGAGGCTTAATACCAAGTACGATATCACGGATCATTCCTCCGCCTACCGCCGTCACCATACCAAGGATCATGACTCCCAGAATATCCATACGCTTTCTGATCGCCGTCATCGCTCCCGAAATGGCAAAAGCAACCGTTCCTATCATATCCAGTATATTAAGCATGTATTCCATAACAGCTTACTCCACTTCCACCTGACACATCTTCATGGTAAGAAGTGCCGCCTCATGGCTATCCGGTGTCACACCTGCGCAGCACTTTGCATCCACTTTTATCGGTGTCTCATAAAGCTTTGCCTTGATCAAAAGTGCATTGGAAACCACACAGATATCCGTACACAGTCCCACCAGTTCTATTTCGATTCCTTCTTTTCCCTGCTCCTTTTCCTGCCTGTTAAGCTCACACAGTTTGTCTGCCAGGATCTCACTGCCGAATGTAGGCTTATCAATAATTTTGGCATTTACCAGCCTCAGAGCCTCCTCCACTTTCCCGTTCAGCTGCCAGCCTTCCGTTCCTTTGACACAGTGAACAACCGGAAGATGTCTGCCTTCCGAGGTATTAAGATAATCCTCTCCGTGAGTATCCCTGGTGGCAAATACTGTCTCACCCTTATATTCCTTAATTTTTGTAGTGACATGATCTACGATTTCTTCAGCCTGCTTCGTCCCAAGGGCTCCGTCAATGAAATCGTTCTGCATATCAATTACAACCAGTACTCTCTTCATGTTGCATTCCTTTCAGCCATCATCATTTCCTTTTTGCAATACATATATTGTATTATGCAATAGATGCCCGAAAATTTCAAATAAAATATGCTATAAACGCTGTTTTAACTGCAGATACTTTTCTGCTTCCGCTGCCGTCAGCTCATACAAATGCATAACCTGTTTATGCTTTTCCCTGATAATATCATATTTTCCCTGCTTCCCGGCTTTTTCCAGCTCCGCTGCCTCTCTTGAGACAATTTTTCCTCCGATGCTGAGGGAAGCCGACTTCAGGGCATGAATATGAATGATATACTGGTCAAATTCTTCCGCTTCCAGACTTTCGTCCAGCTTCTTCCTCTTCTCTTCCATGGAATTACAGAACATGGTAAGCATCTCAAGATAAACCTCCGCACTGTTTCCGCAGTATTGCATTCCCAGTGAAACGTTCAGGTATCCCTCCTGCTTTTTTTGCAACTCTGCCGGAATATATTTCTTAAGCATGTCCTCCAGTGCTTTTCCCTTTACAGGCTTGCTCAGATAGTCATCAAATCCTTCTGCCAGATATTTTTCACGCACACCTGCCATGGCATTTGCCGTCAGCGCAATCACAGGTGTGTTCATACACAGATTCCCTTCCATCTCCTTTGATGCCTTCAAAGTCTCTATTCCGTCCATCTCAGGCATCATATGATCCAGCAGTATGACGTTATAATGCTCCTTCTGCATCAGGGATAGACATTCCTTTCCGCTCATACAGGTGGTCATCTGCACCTGTGTTCTCTCCAGTAATTTCTGAACCACAAAAAGATTCATTTCATTGTCATCCACAATGAGAACCTTAGCTTCAGGTGCACGGAAGCTCGCCCTGTAAATCTCCGATTCATTCTGTTCCCTGCTGCACTTTTCATTAAAATCTCCGATTTTATCCGCTCCTGCAACTTTCTGGGATACCAGAATCGTGAAGGTAGAGCCTTTTCCGTAAACACTTTCAACCTCGATCTCCCCATTCATCTGCTTCAGCAGGTTATATGTTATGGCAAGGCCAAGTCCTGTTCCTTCAATATGACGGTTTTCCCTGATATCCAGTCGCTCAAAGCCGGTAAACAGTCTGGGGAGATCCTCCTGTTTGATTCCGATGCCGGTATCCGAAACGACCACCTTCAGCCTGACTGAATTGTCAGGCTCATCTGTTCCGCTCACCTTAACAGAAACCTCGCCTTCTTTCGTGTACTTGATCGCATTGCTCACAATATTCAAAATGATCTGATGGATTTTTACAGAATCGCCATGCAGATTGTCCGGAAGTTCCGGATTCACCTCAATTTTTAAATTAAGTTTCTTCTCGTTTGCCCTGATCCGCACCATATTGATCACATCATTGAGCAGGGCAGACAATTGATAATCTTCCTCCACAATTTCCATTTTACCGGACTCAATTTTGGAAAAATCAAGAATTTCATTCACCAGTGTAAGAAGTGTCTGGCTGGCACTTTTAATATTATGTGCATAAGAGATGATATTTTCTTCGCTGCTCTCCCGAAGGACCATCTCATCCATCCCAATGATCGCATTGATGGGCGTACGGATTTCATGGGACATATTGGCAAGGAAATCATCCTTGGCACGATTGGCTTTTTCCGCTGTTTCCTTGGCGGCACGCAGCTCCTCACTCTCCTTTGCCTTCTCCTGTGCACCAAACAGATAAAAAAGTCCGATTCCGAAAAGGACCAACAAAAGCCCGAACACCCAGAGGATCAGCACAAAGATATTAGAGACGCCTTCTGCCACCACATCCTCCGGCACATAACCGACAACATAAAATTCCGTCTGCTCTATCTCCGCCACAAACAGGAACCGATCATCGCCAAGTACTGCCGCAGAGGTCGCCTTATTCATTTTCTTTTCAATCTCCCGGAAGGACTCCTTTGTCTCATCATTTGTCAGGAACTGCCGGGATTCTTCCTGCGTCAGCGAATGGATGACCTGTCCGCTTTTTGCAGCAATCACCACATTCCCGCTTCCGTCGTAATTGTTCATCACCACATTGTCGTCGGTCACCTTAGGGTCAAAACGTTCATACAATACATATTTGATATTCTGTCCGCTGTAAACCGGCACCGAAAGGAGCATTCCCTTATCTTCGCTGTAGCATACAGCGTCATTCCCCCGAAAGGATTCCTGCACTCCGGGAAACTCTTTATAGTCAACAGGCTCTCCGTAAATGACACTGCCGCCCACTGCCAGAATGCCGTATTGTATCTGATCCCCGGAAATTCCGAACGCTCTTTCCATGCGTTCAAGGCTCTCTTCATCCAGTTCCTCCCACTCGATATAGGAAGATAAGCTCTGCAGTCTCCGGAATTCCATTTCAAACTGTGTACTGCATTTTCCCGCAAAGTCTTCTGCCTGCTGGGCCACCTGCTTCTCCATATAGTTAACCAGCATTTCACGCAGTTTAAACTGCATAAGAGCACCTACACTGGCAATCACCAGCGCAAACAGAAAAACACTGACAAATATTTTACTACCCTCTCCGAACTTCTCATCCATAAAATTCTACACCCTCTGCATACCAGTCAAACTGCTCAAGCAGCATCTCATCACTGATCACTTCATCCTCACCGCAGCGCAAATTTCCCTGATTATCGTAAATCACTCCCGAAAAAACATCCTTTCCTTCCAGGATCTCCTTTTTTGCCTTTTCCACCTCATCCTGCATCTCCTTCGTCACCTCAGAAGAATATTCGGACAGGCTGACGGCACCTTTTTCTATCCCTATCCAATAATTATTCTGGGAATTCCCTTTTCCTCTCATAAATTCCCTGACCAGCTCTCTGTATACCGCATACCAGTCATAGACCGCAGAAGTAAGATACTTCGGGGAAAATCCGTAAAACTGTTCATGGAAACCGATAGAGGCTACTCCTTTTTCTTCCGCCACCTGTATCACATAATTCTGGTTCTGATGATAGGTAAGCACATCCACCCCTTTTTCTTCTATCAGTTTTCCCGCCAATTCCTTTTCCTTCTGTTCGTCATCCCAGCTTCCCGTCCACGAAACAATCACACGGGCATCCGGATTAACACGCCTTACCCCAAGGGCAAAAGCGCTGATCCCTCTGTTCACCTCATTGTTGGGCATTGCCGCCACATAGCCGATCTTATCGCTCGTTGTCTGCATTCCTGCAAGGATTCCCGAAAGATACCTTGTCTGATACATACGCGCAAAGTAATAGGTCATATTCTCCCTGTGATATTCTGAGGAATTCACATAAAAAGCAATATCCGGATACTCCGCAACAAGATCCTTCATCTCTTCCGCATAACCGTAACTGTCAAGCACGATCATTCCCACATCTTCTTCGGCCATTTCCTTCACTGCCACTGCACACTGCCCGGAAAATTCCTTCACATTCTCCCTGACAACCAGCTCTGTCCCAAGCTCCTCACAGGCTTTCCTGATTCCCTGATATTGCATGCCGTTCCATCCGTTCTCATCCTTTTGTCCTGCCATGACAAAGCCGATTTTTACAGTCTGCTCCCGATGATTATTTTCAAACAGCATGATCAGTAAAAAGATGATGAGAATAATGGCAAGTCCCAGAATCATCAGGAAGAGATTTCGTCTATTTATCTTCTTCATCCAGGACTACCCCCTTTACATACCAGTCAAATTCATTCAGCATAAGCTCATCCGGCATGCTTTCTCCTTCTGCCACACGGAGATTTCCTTTATTATCAACGATAGGTCCGTAAAAAACATCAAAGGTTCCGCTCTGAAGCCTCTCTTTTTCCTTTTCCACCGCATCTGCAATTCCGCTCTTTACATTACCGGTAAGCGGAGCAAGGGACACAAGGCCTGTCTCTACGCCTTCCCAATAATGCTTTCCCATAAACTTTTCCTGAAGGCACTCCAATATATGAGGCTCGTAAAAGTTCTTCCATTCCCAGACAGGTGCCGTCAGGTAGGATTTTGGGTAGGTTTCACTGTTGTCAAGATTATAGCCGATGGACCATATTTCTCTCTCTTCTGCCACCTCAAGCGGTTTGTCGGAATTGGTATGCATAGCCAGCACATCAATACCATACTTGTCAATCAATGCTTCGGCTGCCGTCTTGTTGGGCTCATCTTCTGTCCAGGAATTGCTGAACACCACATGTACCACAGCGTCAGGGTTTACAGCCTGCACGCCGAGAGTAAAGGCATTGATTCCCCTGTTCACCTCGGAGATGGGGAAAGCAGCCACGTAACCGATCTCATCCGTCTGCGTCTGAAGCCCTGCCACGATTCCGCTTAAGTATCTCATCTGATAAATTCTTCCAAAATAAGTGGCAAGATTCTTTCTCTCTTCCACTCCCGTTGCATGAAAAAAGAAAATTTCAGGATAAGCTTCCGCCACCTGAATTTCCCATTCTCCATATCCAACGGAATCACAGATGATGATCTCACAACCCTGCCCGATCAATTCTTCCATAACAGCCTTACTGCTCGCATCCTCAGGGACATTTTCTCTGCACAGTATTTCCAAATTCAAACTGTCACTGCACTCCTGTAATCCTTCATAATGAGACTGTCCCCAGCTGTTATCACTGCTGCTGCCGTTTAAGATCAGTCCCACCTTCGTTTGCTTCACCGTCGCATCGGCGGTCTGCTCTGCAGTGGAAATCCCAAAGATCCCCAGGATAATGACCAGCAGAATCACCCCGGCAATCATTCCAAGCTTTTTCATCACGAATCTCCTTATTTCATTTCAGGATGCATGGTCTGGATATCATAGGACAACAGCATATTGTCCTTTTCGTACAACTCATAAAATTTATGTACTACCCTTTCCACAACCTTTGTTCCGTTCTCGAAATCCGCATCCATCAAAATAAGAATATACTGTCTGCTGCTGTATCCGGTTCCCACATCAACCGCACGCAGGGAGTTCTTTACAGCCTGCTGAAGTGCATTCATTGCACTCTCCATATTCTCTATCTCAAAGGTGGTTTCTCCCTTGATACTCAGGGTAAAAAGTACTGTCTGCACCAGCTGCTGTTTGCGGGCCACACAGCGCAGGATGAAATCATATATCTTCTGGAACTCTCCGTATGCCACCTGAAAAGCGCCCCTGCTGGTATCCAGCTTTCCTTCTATGAGATCACGCACATTGTTAAAATCCACTGCCGTGTCAAATGTTTCTTCCGTCTCTTCTTTCTTTCCGTCATAAAAATGATAGAAATTCTTCCCGTTGTTCTTGGTATAATAAAGGGCTTTATCAGCATTTTTATACAGTGTCTTAAAGTCTTTTCCGTTTTCGGGACAGTGTACAATACCGATGGAAACGGAAACCTCCGGAAGACAATATCCTGATCTGAACTTTTCCAGAAACATATCAATGATGCTTCCCGCTTTGTTCTCAGACACCTTACGGTCGGTCATATCTGAATAGAAAATAACAAATTCGTCTCCTCCGAGCCTGCCCACAATATCCATTTTTCTTGTATTTTCTCTTAAGGTATCCGCAAGAAGCTTCAAGGTTTTATCACCTGCAATATGGCCGAAGGTATCGTTGACTTTTTTGAAATTATCAATGTCCATAATGAACAGAGTTCCCTTCGTCCCTTCATTAACCAATTCAGTCACTCTCTGCTCCAGATAACTCCTGTTGTAAAGCCCGGTGAGAGAATCTGTAATTGACAGCCGTGTCACATCTTCAATCTGCTTTGTCTTCTGTTGAAGCTGTATCTCCAGCGCCTTTTTCAAGTCATTGAGCTCCAGGATCCGGCTGATACGCCTTTGCATTACCATAGGAACAAAGGGCTTGATAATAAAATCATCTGCTCCAAGCTTCAGACATTCCGCCTCCGTCTCCGGATCGGAATCTCCTGTGAGAAAGACAATGGGAATGTTGGAAAATTTTTCATCGGCCTTCATCATTTTTGCCACTTCCGGTCCGCCCATTCCCGGCATCTCAACATCAAGAAGCACCATATCCGGTATCTCAGTTTCTATACAACGAAGTGCTTCTTCTCCCGAAGAAGCACTCTCCACCTCATAAATTTCTGAAAGTGCATGCTTTACCAGCACCAGATTCATCATATCATCATCAACTACAAGGATACGTTTCATTATTTTGTCCCCATTTTAGCGTATTCTATTTAGGTAAAACGAATCGTTCTCCGCACACTTGCGGAGAACGATTCCATCATTCATGTTTTAAGTAGATCTTTTTTAATCTTCTTTTTCTTCTTTCTTTTTTCCCTTTGCAAGCTTTGTGCCGGAAATACCTGCTGCGCCTGCTGCCATTGTCATCGCCGCCATCCATGCATTCAGTGCTGCGCTGTCACCGGTCTGAGGTTTTCTTCTCTTACCGAGAACTGCCTGCTCTGTTCCTCTTCTTGCGCCGAGAACCGCTGCCTCTGCCGCATCACCGTCGGTTCTTCTTGCTCCCAGAACTGCTGCGCCGTTATCTGCTGCAACAGGTGCTGCTGCAAGAGCTACAGGAGCGTCGGGAATGATCACCGTGATGTCGCCGCCGTCATCGGGAGTTACATCGGGTGTTGTTCCGCCACCGGGTGTTGTGGTAGGTGCAGGTGATGTACCGGGTGTAGTGGGTGTAGGTGTGGGTGTAGTCTCAATGGAGTCTTCAGGCTTTTCAGGGGCTGTATACTTAAACAGTACACCATCGATATGATAACCATCCGTATGTTGCTTGAATGTATAGCCTACGAAATATACCTCACCATCTTTAAGCTCATCTTCTGTTAAATAGTCACCTGTAAGTTTATTGTTTTCACCAATTATCCAATAAAGCACACTCATGGATCCGTCAGTGTATTTGTTGTTCTCATCGATCGTACCGATTGAAATACCTTTGCCGGCTCCCTTTCCTGATCTAGCCTGTTCTAAGGTATACTGTTCATACATAGCATCTACATAGGCCCTGTAAATGGAGTAGGGTACAACCTGTGTTGATGCGGCTCCTTTTGAAACCTCAATAAACCACTTGGGATCTCTGCCAACAACACCTTCATCTGTCATATCAAACTCTTTACCGTTAGCAAAAGAAAATTGCTTCTTACCGTTCTCATCAAGCAGTGCATTGCCATTCTCATTAACCAATGCCTGAGCATAGGATCTCGTATAATGATCCGTTACAAGTGCTGTTGCCCACTCTGCGTATTTCTGAGCAGCTGCCTGCGCTGCTTTTGCTTCTTTCAACTCGTCTTCAGCTGCTTTTACTGCAGCTTCCGCTTCTGCAATTTTGGATTTCAATAATTCAAGTGACAGGGAATCAAATTTGCTATCTTTGACGCTCTCTTTCAATTTCTCTAAGTCTTCGGAAGCTTTATCGTAAGTATCCTGTGCGTCCTCAATATCCTTTTGTGCATTATTGACTGCTGTCTGCGCTTCTGTAATGCTGGAAATGACTGGTTCAAGCTCTTTCATTTCTTTAGAAGCTGCTTCCTTGGCTGCTTCTGTATCCATTGCTGCCCAGTTAGCCTCAGCTGTTGCCATTTTTTCATAGCATTGCTCAATTTCCTGACGATAGCATTCACGGATAGTTTCCATAAGTTGTTCTGCTTCTTCTGTATCTTCTGCCCACTGTGACAATCCCAATGTATTAATTAAAGCTGACCAACCATCTTCAATATATTTATCATTCATTTTATCTCGAATGATACCTTTTTTAATCAGATTCCATGTATTAAAAGAATCATTAACAAATTTATTCAAGTCTTCATCATAATCAACCTGATTGATTGCATCGGACTTTTCTTCCAAAACCTTCTTAATCTCTGCTTTGAAATTTTCACGCGCCTCTGCATCTGCATTTTCAGCAGCAGCTTTCATGTAAGCATCTCTCGTCTCTTCAGCCGCCTTTAATGTTGCCTCATCCTTCGCCTGTTGTTCCTGTAAAGCTGCAAGCTCTTTATTTGCTGTTTCCAGATTTGCAGAAGCTTCTATAACAGCATCAGAATTATTTACAGCATTGTTAATGGTATTACTCTTTGCTGTTTCAGTATTATAGTCATTGTATGCATTTTTTGCTTTATTATAGTCTGATTCTGCTTTTTTATAATCCAACCAACGTTCTCCATAATTGAAGATATTTGCATTATCAAGCCTTTTCTTTGCCTCGTCAAGATTTGTTTTTGCGTCCTTCATTGTCTTCTCGCGATTACCGAGCTCTGTTTGGTAAGCGGACTCGCCATCTTTCTGAGCCTGACTTACTGCTTCATTATATGTTTCCGTAAGTTCTTCAATTTCAGAGTTCTTGGTCGCTAATTTCTCAGGGTATGCATCAACAGCCTTCTTAGCAGGATCAACATAATAATTATTTACTTTATCTGCGGCTTTATCTGCTTTTGCATCTAAATCTGAAATTGCCTGTTCCGCTTTTTCTGCATTTTCCTTTGCTGTATCCGCAGCTCCCTTTGCTGCATCTACTGCTGTTTTTGCATCTTTTGCAGCTGTCTTAGCTGCTTCAATTTTTCCCTTCTGCTCTTCTAAAGTCGCCGCATTAATTGTATCAATTTCACCCTGCAGATCATCCTGCTTTCCTGCCTGATACTGTAATTTTGCCTTTTCTACTGCTGCCTTAGCTTCTTCTTCCGTGTATGTGATTTCAGTTTCTCCATACAAAGGAAGTCCATACGCCATTGCATACAGGTTATATTCTTTTATTGCTGCATTTTTCTGCTCTTCTGCTTTATTATATGCATCTTCGGCCTTATCTGCGGCTTCTTCAGCCTTTTCTGCAGCCTTTTTTACTTCCTCTACCTTATCCTTTACTTCCTGAGTCACTTCATCCGTCTCAATATCAAGCGCTTCTTCCAGTTTTGCTTTAGCTTTCTGCTGCTTTCTGGGCCTCATCTGCCTGCTTTCCTGCATATTCTTCCAGTGTGACATCTTCCGTTGTTCCATCCTCAGCTGTAACAGTTCCGACTATAATCTGACCGTCTTTATTAGTAACTTCCTGAATATTGTCAATCGCATCAACTGCCTTCTGATCCGTACCTACCTGCGTATTATAATCTTTTACTTTTTGGGCTGTATCTGCGGGAAGATCTTCTACTGTTTTCTGTGCATCATTTGCTGCATCAGTTGCCTGTTTTACTGCATCTGTTGCATCTTTTTCCGCTGCTTCAGCTGCTGACTGCTGTTCCTCTGCTTTCTCTACTTCTTTCTTTACTTCTTCTACTTTTGCTTCTGCCTCTTCGGCTGCACTTTTCGCTTCTTCTGCCGCTGCATTCATATCTTTTACAGCCTGGGAAGATTCCTCGACCTTTTCTACATTCGCTTCATTATTATGATACTCATCCTGGGAGCTATCTACAAACTCATTTTCACTGAAAAGATGCTCTCCTCCGTAATTATTGATTTCATTATCGGTTGTGTCTGAAGTTGTAATATCCTCAGTTCCTTCCGCATAAACCGTCATGCTTGCGAAACCGCTCATAGCACCTGAAAATGACATCATCACGATCATTGCCCAGGTGATTGCTTTTTTAACAATTCTGTTTCCGAGATTCTTTCTTCTCATTTTCCTTCTCCTCTTTATTTTGAAATCTTACTTGTTACAAGCTTAATGCAGGATAAAAGTACCATATCCGGGATTTGTTTACAATATTATTTTCCTAATTGTTGATTTTCATTCCTAATTGTTGTTTTTCCTGTAACGATATGTAATGACATTCAGAGCCACATTCGCAAAATCGTCTCTTCGAGACTTTCCTTTTGCTCATGTAAGGCTTCTCGCCATATAGATTTATAAAAATTGCCTTCTGTGAGCAGGCTCCCACGGCAATTTGTTATAAATCTGCATGGCTCTGAATAGTTACCATTTCCTTAAATATATGCACGGTCTGCTCCCATGTTTCCAGTAAAGCATCCAGATTTTCTTTGATAAATCCCACATCTCCTGCCTTGGATGCCAGTTCGTGCTCACAGGCCAGATCTGCCAGTTTGTCTGCTCCCAGAGATCTTGCATTGTTTTTCAGCCCGTGGACAAGCACGGTATATCCCTGTCCCGGATTTTCCGCCTCTTTTAAGACACACGCCCGCTTCTCCCCGTATTCATTCATAAAAAGAGTTATCAGTTGTTCATAAAAATCCAGGGAATCATCTGCGTACTTCATTCCCTGCTGCGCATTGATTCCCTGTCTCTTAAGATAATTCAGTTTTTCTGTCATGGCACCTGCTTTCCCAGCAAATACTGCTGATACTGTTCTTTGATCTGCTTCCGGAGGCGCACCGGTATGGGAATCGTTTCCTGATCCTGCATATAGATCATTTCACTGTCCACCGATTCCACATAATCAAGATTGATGAGGTAGCTTCTCCCGCACATAATAAAGGAAGATTCCTCGCCGATCAGTTCTTTCATTCCTTCCATTGTAATGCTGGCACGGTATACATTGTCCATGCAATGAATCCGGACACCGTGATTTTCCGTCTCTGCAAAACAGATATCCTTGATGCGGAATTTGCGGTTCATCCTGTCTATTCTCACATCGATCATTTTGTAATCTGCATGCAGCCTGCTGCTCACTCTGCTAATGGCATGTAGAAAGCTCTCATAATCAAACGGCTTTACCAGATATCCGTCGGCATAGACCTGAAAGGCATCCATGGCATGTTCCTTCGAGGATGTGGTAAATACAATACTCGTATTGACCCCCATGCTGCGAAGCTTATTCGCCGCTTCCATACCATCCATCCGATTCATATAGATATCCAGAAAGATCAAAACCGGCTTTTCCTTTGCCTTCGCATGAGCTGAAAGCATATCTGCGGCAGCTAAAAACTCTTCCACCTCGATATCGATTTTCTCGGACTGCGCATACTTTTTCAAATAATGGCATAGCCTTGCCAGATCCATTTTTGAGTCATCACAAAGATAGATTTTCATATTTCACCCCTTTTCAAAAGCATTATATCAAATGTTTTTTTAAAAAGGAACTGTCCAAAAGGGTAGTTTTGCCATATTTTTCATAATGCAATCGTATAGTTCAGCCACATCGTTCAAAAGGTTAAACCTCCAGCTTCATGTCACCGTTCTGAATCCATCCTTTTTTCCTCATCACCTCGGAAATAAGAAAGGAAAGGATTGCCGGTAGTAGAATGTGCATCAGGATGATCTGAAGCAGTACAATGCCCGGAGCCACTCCCTCGCCCACCATGGTCTGATAGGCGTTGATCTGACCCACCAGTCCTGCGGTTCCCATCCCGGATCCGGTGGCATTGTTAGTCATATGCAGCACACAGGTGGAAACCGGTCCCAAAATGGCGGAGGTAATGATTGCCGGAAGCCAGATGACCGGCTTTTGCACAATATTTCCAATCTGCAGCATGCTGGTACCAAGACCCTGAGCGAGCAGACCGTTTACCTTGTTTTCCCGGAAGGAAGCCACCGCAAAGCCAATCATATTGGCACAGCACCCCACAGTGGCTGCTCCCGCAGCAATGCCATTCAGCCCCAGTATAATACCGAGAGCCGCAGAACTGATCGGCAGTGTCAAAATCATTCCCATCAGCACGGATACCACGATTCCCATGAGGAAGGGTGCCTGTTCCGTTCCCCAGTTGATAATGGATCCGAGCCATGTCATAAAGCTGGAAATACCGGGTCCGAGGAGCAGTCCCACCGCCGAACCGGACACGATGCATACAAAGGGAGTTACGAGAATATCCACCTTTGTCTTTCCCGAAACAAGACGCCCCATATAGACACAGG
Source organism: Lachnospiraceae bacterium (assembly GCA_017622575.1). Lineage (GTDB taxonomy): Bacteria > Bacillota > Clostridia > Lachnospirales > Lachnospiraceae > Suilimivivens. The sequence goes on along the minus strand of JAGAQU010000029.1, from coordinate 16,568 downwards.
TGATGACTGCAAGAAATGCACCGAGGGGTTCTCCCACTCCTGCAAGCATCATGCCGCCCTCTACAAGCACGGTTCCTGCAATGATCTTGCTCGCAAATGCACCCACCATACCGGCAGTCGCCGCCGAAACGGTTGTCAGCGGGCTGGCTTTTAATCGGAGTGCAACTCCCACGCCGATACCTGCACCGGTCACCACACCGGCTATTTTCCCGATCACATAAAGATAATCTCCGATCATACCGGGAATCAGATTGCCCACCTGCTGAATAATGGTGCCAATGATCAGCGTGGCGAATAGTCCTGTCGCCATGCCGCTGAGTCCGTCGATAAATATTTCCCTCAAAACCTCTTTTACTTTTTTCATCACGATCTCCTCATTTTTTTTCATAATGCAACCATTATACTATGATTTAGAGGTTTACTAAATAGTATTTTAGTCAAGTAAGGTAAATTATTTTTTACATTTTTTTAATAATTACAGTCCCACAGGCATCTATTTATATCTTTTTTATTAAACATTTATTAAAAACATGTCATTATATTGATATTATATCGTTTTTCATATATACTCAAATTCATAAAAAAATTTGCAAATTTTCAAAGGTTCTTGATGGATTTCCCCGCTTTGCCCCTATCTATCAGGAAATTGCAGATTTTGTAAAGAATCCGGATGAGTTGATCGGTATGTTTTCGGAAGAACTGTATATCATGGACAAGAACATGGAACGACTTATGGTATCTGAGCTGAAAGAGGAAGCTGAACAGGCAAAGTCCGAGCTGGAAATGGCAAAAGCCGAGCTTCAAGAAGCAAGAGCAGAAAAGGCCAAGGCCGCTGCCGAGCTCAATGACATCGTTGCCGAACGTGACAAGACAACTGCTGAGCGAAACATTTTCAAATTAAAATGTCAGGGGAAAACTCCTGAAATGATATCCGGGGAACTTCATCTCTCCATCGAATATGTTAATTCTGTCTTAGCAGAACTTGAATTTCCTAGTCTTTAATTATCGGATGTCAAAATATCCTGAATATATTGTCTTCAGTAAGCCTTATGCGCTACGGAGCCAAGACCAAAAGTCCATGAGGGCCTTTGCCCGATTGGGCTTTTCCCTGGGCTTGGCAAAGTGTATAGCGCATAGGGTTAAAGAAGACAATATTTCAGGATATCTTCATCATCAAAATTATTTAATTCATCTCTCTAATCAAGCTCACTCAACCCGGTATACAGCTCATAATACCGACCCTTCTGAGCAAGCAAATCATCGTGATCACCACGCTCAATAATCTCCCCATTTTCCAACACCATAATAGCATTGGCATTCCTTACCGTTGACAATCTGTGTGCAATCACAAGTGTAGTCCTCTGTGCCATCAGACGGTCCATACCCTTCTCAATATGCTTCTCTGTCCTGGTATCCACAGAGCTTGTAGCTTCATCCAGTATCAGGATAGGCGCCTTGGAAATAGCAGCTCTTGCAATATTGATGAGCTGTCTCTGACCCTGACTCAAGTTGGCACCGTCTCCCTCCAGCATGGTATCATATCCGTGCTCAAGACGCATGATAAAGGAATGGGCACTTGCTGTCCTCGCTGCCTGTTCCACCTCTTCATCCGTGGCATCCAGTCTTCCGTAACGGATATTGTCTCGAACCGTTCCCGTAAACAGATGAGTATCCTGTAAAACCATGGAAATGTTTCGGCGAAGAGAGTCCCTTTCAAGTTCCATAACAGGAATTCCATCAATCGTAATACTTCCCGAATCAATATCGTAAAAACGGTTGATCAGATTGGTGATGGTAGTTTTTCCTGCACCCGTAGAACCTACAAAAGCAATTTTCTGTCCCGGCTTTGCATACAGAGAGACATGCTTTAAAATCGTCTTATCCGGATTATATCCAAATGTTACATCCGTAAGGGTGACAGCGCCTTCCATCTCCTTGTAATAAAAACCCTTATCTTCCTTCACGATGTCTGTGAGGATCTCTTCCTGCTTTACCACTGCATTATCTTTTGGAATAACATAGCAGGTCTTACCCTCAATATTTTCTTCAATTCTGATTGCATTTGGGGCATCCTCTTTTTCCGTATCTGCATCCATCACAGCAAACACACGCTCTGCACCGGCAAGTGCGGAAAAAATGGTATTTACCTGCATGGCAACTTCATTAATAGGACGGGAAAACTGTCTGGAATAATTGACAAATACCGTAAGTCCGCCAATGTCAAAGCCGCGAAGGACACAGAGAATTCCTCCGACGGCAGCCGTAAGCGAATAGCTCACCTGACCTAAATTTCCCATGACAGGTCCCATGATTCCTCCGAAAAACTGCGCCTTGATCTGCTTTCCTCTAAGGTCATTGTTCAGATATTCAAATTCTTCCTCTGCACTGTCCTCATGGCAGAATACTTTTACCACCTTCTGCCCTGTCACGGTCTCTTCTATATAACCATTGATGGTGCCGATTGCCGCCTGCTGTGCCTTATAGTATTTACGGCTCTTTTTCCCTACAAACTGTACCGCTTTCATCATCACCGGAATCATGACAACGGTGATGAGCGTCAGCCAGATATTGGTATAGATCATCAGTGCAAGCGTTCCTATAATACTGATAGAACCTGAAATCAGCTGAACAACCGTATTGTTGAGCATTTCTCCCACGGCATCCACATCGTTGGTAAACCGGCTCATGATATCACCGTGATTATTGGTATCATAATAGCGCACCGGAAGATTCTGCAGCTTGTGGAACAGATCATTACGCAGCTTCTGTATCGCATTCTGGGAGATTCCGATCATGATCCTCTGCTGCAGATACTGTGCCAAAACTGCCACGAGATAAATGCAAAGCATGACAAGAATCCCTTTAAAAAGAAAAGCAACACTTCCATTCTCTGAAGTAAGGCCATTAATGATCGGACGCAGTACATAAGAGCCTGCCAGATTGGCCGCCGTACCTGCTATAATACAGATAATCACAAGTAAAAGCTTCCATTTACTGTCCGAAATGTAGGAAAACAGTCTTCCCATTGTTTTTTTCATATTCTTTGGCTTGCCTGCTGCCAGATGTCCTGCATGCTTATGTCCGGGACCACTTTTGGGCTGGGCCTGTTTTTCCAGCATTTTTTCATCTGCCGGGGTAAGTCTGCTCTCATATTTTTTCTGTAAGTATTCTAATTTTTCCTGCTTCATGATGCGCTTACCTCCCTGTCCATCTGAGAATAATAGATTTCCTGATAAGCTTCGCAGTTTTTCAGCAGTTCAGCATGTGTGCCCTTGCCTGCAATCCTGCCCTCATCCAGCACCAGTATCTCATCTGCTTCCATCACAGAAGTGATTCTCTGGGCAATAATGATCTTCGTGGTATCCTTCAAAGTACCGGTAAAGCTTTCCCTGATCTTAGCCTCCGTAGCGGTATCAACCGCACTGGTCGAATCATCAAGGATCAATATCTTGGGCTTTTTCAGAAGTGCCCTCGCAATACAGAGTCTCTGCTTCTGTCCACCTGACACATTGACACCGCCCTGTCCAAGCTCTGTCTCATAACCATTTGTAAAATTCGTCACAAAGTCATCCGCCTGGGCTTCCTTTGCAGCCTGTCTGATCTCCTCCGTGGATGCTTTTTCATCGCCCCACAACAGGTTTTCCATGATGGAGCCTGAGAAAAGCACATTTTTCTGAAGCACCATCCCAACTCCTTCCCGGAGATTTTTCAGAGAATAATCTCTGACATTGACACCGTCTACAAAAACTTCTCCCTCATCCGTGTCATAGAGTCTGGGGATCATCTGCACCAAAGTCGTTTTTCCGCTTCCGGTGGAACCGATGATGCCAAGAGTCTGACCGCTTTCCACGGTAAAGGTCACATGATCGAGAACCTTTTCCTGACTGTCTTTATAGTACCGGAAGGAAACATCCTTAAATTCCACCTTGCCGCTGCTTACTGTCTTTTCAGGAAGCGCACAATTCTCATCCGTCAGATCCACTTCAGTATCCAAAACATCCGTGATACGATGCAGAGAAGCCAATGCTCTTGAACTCTGCAAAAGCACCACGGCAAGCATCATCAGGGACATCAAAATCTGTACAATATAAGAAGTAAATGCGGTCAGGTCACCTACCGGCATATTTCCCGCGAGAATCTGTCTGCCTCCAAACCATACAACACCAAGTGTAGTCAGGTTCATCATCAGCATCATGATGGGCATATTCAGAATAACTACCTTAAATGCATTCAGACTCGCCTGCTTTAAATCCTCATTGGATTCGGCAAATTTATTTTCCTCATACTCTCCTCTTACAAAGGATTTGATCACACGCACATTTGTCAACATTTCCTGGATATTAGAGTTTAAGACATCCAGTTTTTTCTGCATCACGTCAAACCTCGGAAAAGCCACACGGATGACAAGAATGATGAGCGTGACCAAAACAGGAATCACGACAAGCACCACAAGTGCCAGTTGTGCATTCATGATAAAAGCCATGATCAACGCCCCGATCAGCATACCGGGAGCACGGAGCATCATACGAAGTGCCATATTGATCAGGTTTTGTACCTGCGTAATATCATTTGTCAGCCTTGTCACCAGAGAACCGGTACTGAACTTGTCAAGGTTCGCAAAAGAAAATTTCTGTACTTTTGCAAACACATCACTTCTAAGGTCTGCCGCAAAACTGACTGCTGCCTTTGCTCCAAAATAGGCACCGCCCACTCCTCCTACTGCCATAAGGACTGCGGTGATCACCATAACAATACCCATTCCGATGATATACGGCACATCCCGGTTAGCCGCACCGATGTTAATAATATTGGCCATGTACTTAGGCAATAATACTTCTCCGATTACCTCAACAATCATGAGAATCGGTCCGAGAATAAAAGATGATAAGTACGGCTTCATATATTTCCAGTATCTTTTCATGATTAGTCTGTTCCTTTCCTTTCACTTTCAATTACTTATTTCTTCCTGCTTTAACAGAGCCTTATAATAATCTTCCCCGTTTTTTATCATACGCTCCAAAAAAGCTTCCAGCTGTCTGAGTTCTTCCAAAGAAAAGTCCTTTAAAAAAGCTTTATCCATTTCCTTAAAATATTGAACACTTTGGTCAATAATCTCCCAGCCTTTTTCTGTGATGACCACTTGATTGACACGGTTGTCATTTTCTTGACACTGTCTGCTGATAAAACCGGATTTCTCCAGTTTTTTCAGTGAAACGGCAACAGCGGCAGAAGAAATTTCCAATCTTTCCGCCAACTCTGTCTGAGAGCAGTCAGGGTGTTTTCCCAATATCATCAGCAACCGGTGTTGGCTGCGGAAGACACCTGTATTTTCAACTTTTTTGGAGATAGAACGTTTCAGCGTTCTGTCAGCAACCCCAAGCAGATGTATGATCTTGTGTTTTTGTTCCTCCACGAACCTTACGCCTCCTTTGTTAACTAATTAATATTTAACTAGTTAATCTTTTGACATTATATTCCTATTAAAAAAAGAATGTCAATCCGATTTTCATTATTTAATAAACTTATTAGATAATTTATATTTTGATAAGAATTCCAGACAATAACGCCGGCTCTCCCTAGTAAATAAGACAACGCAGAAAATACAGTAATAAGATATGTACCGGATAAAATGCATAAAAAATATATTTCAGATTGCTTCCGCGTTCTCCGTTATAAAGAGCAATAAACGGAAAAGCAAAAAGGGCTGCAGGTTCCCAGCAAAAGGCAACGCAGCCTGCAATCATCTGTTCTTCTTTGCTCATTCGAAACAGATAAAGAAGTGCAATTGCAATAATTCCTTTTATTCCGTATTCACAATGAATCCACTCCGCACATATCCCGCATGCTGCAAAGGCCGCAAGATATATCATGATAACGATCCGATAATCCCGGAAATGATTTTGGGCTTTTTCCATCAATGACATCATAACAACTCCAAGCAGCAAAGTAAAAAAGACATTGCTGTGCCCGGAATACCGGATTGAATGATAGAAAGCAAGGTCATACGGTATCTCCGAAATCAATGCAAACAATAAGAGTCGAAACGCATATCTTTTTCTGTCATGAGTTCTAAAGAAACCTTCCGTCAGCAGAAAACAATATATAGGAAAAGCAATTCTTCCTACCCCGCGCATAGCACAATACAAAGTATATATAGAACTATCCGGTCCGTTCACTCTGACGGCAGGCGCTATCAAAATATATGCAATATGGTCAATGAGCATGGATATCATTGCAATGATCTTCAGCGTACTGCTGCTGATGCCTCTTTTTCCCAACATTTGACACACTCACTCCTTCTTTTCTTTCATCTATCCTACATCAATTTCCGGCGCCTTTCAACTGGTATGGTCAAAAAGTTTTAATTTGGCACTTTTTATAATGCCACTCTTGTGTTTTACTATGATACAACAAAGCAACCGAAACGGAGGAAAAACTATTATGAAAAATCAAACAGCACAAAAAGTTGCATTAACCGGTCTGATGGCCGCTTTATCCTATGTGGTATTTACATTTTTACAGTTTAAGATCATGTTACCCGGAGGCGATGCCACTTCCATTCATCTCGGTAATGCAGTCTGCGTCCTTGGCGCACTTCTCCTTGGAGGTTTCTATGGCGGCCTTGGCGGTGCCATCGGTATGACCATCGGTGACCTTCTTGATCCTGTCTATATCGTATATGCCCCCAAAACCTTTATCCTGAAGCTCTGCATCGGTCTCATCACCGGTCTGATTGCACATAAACTTGGTAAGATCACCATCGAGAAGGATAACAAAAAAGTCTTAATCTGGACGATCTTAGCTGCAGTGGGCGGACTTTTGTTCAATGTGATCTTTGATCCTCTTGTAGGCTATTTCTACAAGCTTCTGGTTTTGGGAAAGCCGGCAGCCGAATTAACCCTTGCCTGGAACGTAGCCGCTACATCCATCAATGCTGTAACATCCACCATTGTCTCCGTAATTATTTATATGGCACTTCGTCCCGCACTGAAAAAAGCAGGCCTCTTCTTCATCTTATCTAAAGAAAAGGAAGTAAAATAACAGGTTTACTCAATTCATTTCCTATACATAAAGCGGTCAGTCTGTCGGTAAAATACCGGCAAACTAACCGCTTTTTACATGATTTGATCCTATCTGTTTCTATCAGGGTGATTTAAGCAAAGCAGGCATGAAGCGGATTTAACAGACACCCTGCCAGCTTAAAACAGCCGATTCCAAGAGGAATCAGTATCAGGGTACAGCAAAATACCACTCCCACTGCTGCCATGATCAGGGCACAGGGCAGACAGATCAGAAGTTTTATGACAAGCTTCAAAACGCCGCCCACCAGATGAAAGCACAGTGAAAGCACCAGTAATACGATCAATAATGCAAAGATTAAAAGTAATGTGATCATTTTATTCTTCTCCTTTCAGCACTCTTATCAATTTTCAAAATCAATGGTAATGTTCCCCATGCTGCATTCTATGTCGAAATTGCTTACAGCGTTATTGTTGATCACTTTTTCCGCCGCCATTGCTGACACGGAAAAGCTTCCGATATCCACATTTCCGGCTGCACATTCGATTTCATAGTTGTGATCCGTCTCTTTTCCGGAAAGGGTAAGTTCCATATTTCCCATACCGCATTCCGCATCCAGGTTTCCTGTTATGGATCCTCCGTAAAGAAGTTCTCCCACACCCACAGAGAGCTCTGCATTTAAGGTATTAATTCTTGTTGCCTCCATCTTTCCGGCGCCGATTTCTGCCTTCAACTCACCAATCTTCATATTGTTTAACAAAAACTGTCCGGCGCCTCCCTGTAATTCCAGTTCTTTTACTTCAAGATCTGAAATTTCCACAATGCCGGCTCCGGCATCTATGGAAAGCTCCTCAAAACAGCTGTTTTTCGGAACCCTGATCTCTATCCGGTTGTCATTGCTCATGTTCAGGGTATGCCATTTTCCCTCAAAACCTTCCACATGAAGCGTTTTCCCATCCACATAATAATTGCAGCTGCCGACACCTGCCACGGATATATCTATCACTCCATCAGCTTCTTCTTTTTCTTCTACAATAAAGGTTCCCGCACCAAGCTGAAGCTTCATGTTGTTAACACCGGCTGCCTCTATCTGACCGGAGTCCTCCCGCCATGTACTCACCGTCTTTCCTTCCTCATCACGGATAAAGCCCCAATTTCCGTCTGTTACATAAAAAACAGCTGAGCCGACAGCATCCGCTAGCGCGTTCATCTTATCCCCAAAATATTCTTTCTCCCTTATGGTTCTTACAAGGGAACGGCCTTCGGCTATGGCACTGATGGAACCGAGGACACAGCCGATGACAAAAAGGATTCCCGCTACGATTAAACTTACCTTTGCAAACTTTTTCATGCCTTAGCTCCTTTCTTCTTTCCAAACAGACTTCTGAAAATATAAGCAATTCCCTGACAGATGCCGGGAACACATTTTCCCACGATAAATACCGTGAGCAGCATAAATAAAATGCCGATTGCTGCACAGATACAACCGCCGCCGATCATTCCGATCCCGCTCAAAGGCGCCGATATGATACATCCAAATCCGGCGATCACCAGGGCAACAGCCACAATATAAAGAATGATCGCTGTAGCACCAAAGCCCACGATAATACCAAGAATGGCTGCTGCTATGCCAACCAGAACACCGAGAAGTGATCCTGCTGCGCCAAGAATAACAGGAGAACAGATCACACATGCGATCACGATCAGTACAATTGCCCAGGTAGGCAGATCATTTTTCTTTTCAACAACCTCATTTTTCTGTTCTTCACTGTTCATAAAGCCGTTTTCCGTAAATTCGCCCTGACCTTGCCCGTCACCTAAGCCCTCTCTGACAATCTTTGCCACCTGCTCGGGAGAGCCCAGTGATTCGATCACAGACTGCTCATTTTCCCTTCCCGCATCGTTAAAATAGTCATTATAATATTGAAGAGCTTCTTCTCTCTCGCTCGGTGAAATATCGGAAAGCAGTTCTTCCAGCTTTCTCATAAATTCCCATCTGCTCATTACTTCATTCCTCCCTCAAAAATACTGTTGATCTTAGCGGAATATTTTCTCCACTCGCTTTCATACAGATTAAGCTGTAATCTTCCCTTTTCCGTTGCTTTATAATATCTCCTGTTTCTTCCTGCACATTCCATATCATAAACTTCCAGGCATTCATCCTTCTGCAGACGCCGCAGTACAGGATAAAGTGTGGATTCCGAAAGTTCAATGACCTGTCTGACATCCTGTGTGATCTTGTATCCGTATGCCCCTTCCGGTTCTCTGGACACTACTGCCAGCACGATTGCATCAAGAAGTGCCGCTCCTGTATTAAAAACCATGGATGATCTCCTTTCTGTAAGATTTTATAATATTATATGCTGTATAATATAATTCACTGTACAGATACTATATGATATATAATATTATTTTGTCAATATCTTTCTAAAAATTTTTATTACTTTTTTCTGAAAAAGAGTTCCCTTGAAAAATGTACACTCCAGAGTGCATGAAAAAACCGTTATAAAACATATAACGTCTTATAACGGCTGTTCTCTCCAATATTAGATTTTCCTTTACCTTTATCTACTCCACAATTTTTGCGTTGGGATAAATCCGCTCCATCCTCTCATCATCAAAATGAGTATCCAGGAATTCGTCGAGACCACTCTCCGTCTCCGTTTTCTGCCCTATATCCCCATTCGTATTTCTCTCCGTATATCGTGAAAGCGCCAGTGAGGAAATGATGCAGTTAAAGATCATGAAAACAATTGCTATATTACATAGGATCGTTCCTGCCTTAACCGGCAGTTTTTCTATCCATTTGGAAAGCACGGGATACAGAAATTTCATCCAGACAACCGCAGCGATTCCCCAGAAAAAGCAATAGAGCAGGTTGATTCTGCCACCCAGATTGAACATAAAGCCACTGTAATCCCAGAAAACCGTTCCAAATACCAGTTCCGTAAAAACACTGCATATATATTCATAGGCACCGCCAAGGAGGGTACCTGCCACAAAAATATAGGAGTCGCTCTTATCCTTTATCCGATACAAAACAGCGGTGAGAAGCATGCATCCAAGTCCCCACACAATACTGAAAGGTCCGTACACAACACTGCTGCGGCTCATCAACACATCGGTGGTCACAAAGCAGAATATGGTCTCTGTGACATCTCCCAGAAATGCACCGATAAAGAATAGACCTACCAGTTTATAAAAACTGCAGCCCTGTGCGAATACTTTTGTTTCTGCAGTCTCTTTTTTTTCTGCTTTTCGCTCTTCCAGTGCCGGAAAAGCCTTTACCATACGCTTTCTGATTTTCTCCGTAATGGCATTCTCCAGAAGTTTGGAAATTTTCCCGATCTCTTCCGACCATTCCGATACCTGAAGCATTTTCTTCTGCATTCCAAGGATCGTAAGTCCTGTTCCGATACAATCAACCACAAGCAAAGCAGAAAGTATCCAGAGCAGAATTTTCCCCAGAAGTTCCGGCAGCATATGAATGACCGTCTGCAGAAAAGGGTTTGCAAAAAGTATCAGGAGCACAGCAAATATACCCCACAGAAGGGAATACCGCAAACAGATATAACCCTCAAAATTAAATCTTATTTTGGAATAATCCCACCATTTTTTATGAAAAATCTTTTCCAGCAATACTCCTGTCACAAATTCAATAAAGGATGCCAGAATAAAACCTCCCAAAAACAGGAAAAACAGATTTTCAGAGAGCTCCGGCAAAAAAACAGCAAAGGAGACTGCTCCGATTCCATAAATGGGACAAAACGGACTGCTCACAAAACCACGATTGATAAATCTTCTTTTCTGAATGGCTGCCAGGCAAACTTCCCCGCACCAGCCGACAAAAGAATAGATAAAAAAGAACCACACAAGTTCATAAAATGAATATGCCATAACAGTTCTCCTTACCGAATATCAGAGGCAACTTCCGTCCACACCTGAAGTGCCTTCTCATTTCCAGCCACAACACCACATTTCTTCTCATAGGTAAGTTCTTTTCCATCCGCAGTCATGATCTTTCCTCCGGCTTCCGTTAAGATCAGAGCTCCGGCTGCATAATCCCAGGGGCTTAGCAGCAATTCAAAATACAGTTCTGCCCTGCCACAGGCGACATTACAAAGATCAATTGCCGCAGATCCGCTTCTCCGCACATCCAGACTTCTCTCAAAAAACTCATAAGCCAGCGAAAAAGACCGTTTGGAAAGTTCTTCATTATAAGGTGCCGTGCCAAACAGCACGATCCCTTCTTTCAGTTCATGGTCCGAAACGTGTATTTTGCTTTCATTTCTAAAAGCTCCTCTGCCTTTTTCTGCACTGAACATCTCATCCAGATAGGGATTATACACTACGCCCATGTAAGGCTGTCCATCTTTCAAAAGTCCCACAGAGATACAGCTTGCGCAGTACCCTTTCATAAAATTAGTAGTGCCGTCGATGGGATCAATAATGAAAACATATCCCTCGGATACAGGCGGATTCTCCTCCTTCTCCTCACCAATAAAAGCAGCATCCGGGAACACCCCGGCCAGTCTGTCAAAGAGAAAAGCCTGAACCTTTTTGTCATAAGCCGTCACATAATTGGCTCTTCCGCTTTTCTCCTCCACGGTTTCTTCTATATGTTCCGCGCTGAGCATGATTTCTCCGGCTTTTCTCACAACAGCAATGATACTCTGCAATAGCTCCATTGTCTTTTCCTTCCTATATTAATGCTCCATTTTCCAGAAGAAAGCACTGTAAGGAGGCAATTCACTGCCACCGCCAAAATCATGTTTCTCTCCGGTAATGAGGTCAACTGCCGTGCCGCATCCCGCATCAAAGTGCGCTGTAAAAGCCTCTCCGTCTGCATTGATAGCTACCAGCACTCTTTCCCCGTCTGTCTTTCTCTCAAAAATACACTGTTTGTTGGTGAGAACAACAGAACGGAAATCACCATAATTTAATGCCTTTGAATTTTTCTTTGCCTCTGCCAGTTTGCTGATCCACTCAGAAAGCTCATTGAATACCGGTTTATCAAAGCAGGCCCTTAAGGCAGGATCTCCCTCACTCTTATTGGCCTTTGCTCCCCACTCGCTTCCGTAATAGACGCAGGGAATACCGGGCATACCAAAGGCCAGCGCATAGATCAGCGGCAGATGCTTTTCATTGGTCAAAATACTTGCCACTCTTGTCACATCATGGTTATCTACAAAGGTAAAGAGGTGTTTTCCCCGATAGAGAGTCCAGTTTTCCGGTCCGAATTGTCTAAGCAGAGAGTGATTGATCTCAAACATATTCATGCTGTTAAAGCTGGAGTATAATCCTTTATAGCACTCATAATTGGTAGCGGAATGAAGCATGGAATCATTCATCAGTCTGTTATAATCGCCGTGAAGCATCTCTCCGAGAAGATAGAAATCAGGTTTTAAGCCTTCCGTAAAGCTTCTTAAGCGTCTCACGAAATTCTCGTCAAGACAATATGCCACGTCCAGTCTGAGACCGTCAATATCAAACTCTTCCACCCAATACTTTACAGCGTCCAGAATATGATTTACCACCTGATCATTTTGCAGATTCAGCTTTACCAGATCATAATTGCCTTCCCATCCTTCATACCACAGACCATCATTATAATTGGAATTTCCGGAAAGATTAATGTGGAACCAGTTTAAATATGGAGATGTCTCCCTGTTTTTCACTACATCCTGAAACTGATAAAAGCCTCTTCCCACATGATTGAATACACCGTCAAGTACCACTCTGATGCCGTTTTCATGAAGCTTCTTACAGACCTCCTTAAAATCCTCATTGGTTCCAAGTCGTACATCTATCTTTTTATAGTCTCTTGTATTATAACCATGTGTATCAGATTCAAAAACGGGAGAAAAATAAATCGCATTGATCCCCAGCTTTTTCATATGGGGAATCCATTCCTCCACTTTTTTGATCCTGCTTGTCAGCACTCCGTCATTCTCAAAGGGTGCCCCGCAGAATCCCAAAGGATAAATCTGATAAAATACACTTTCATATGCCCACATTTTGCATTTCCTCCTATTGTCTGAATTTCAGCATTTTTTCATTAGTTTACCATATTATGTGCTTTCTGTACATTGAAAAGCCCTTATTAATTCGACCGGTCAATTTCAGTTTTTTCTTTATTGACTAAATCAGTATTTTTTTAATTTTGAAATTTTTATCTTGCAGATTTAAACTGAAAATCATTTAAATTTTTTTATCCACATTTCGTCAAAACACGAGAAATCCCCAATTTCCACAAAGTTATCCACAATGACATATATGTCATATAAAGAAATCCACATGACTTTTTTCATGAAATATGGCGTCATTTTATTCTTCTTCCTTCATTTTTTTCCAAAAACGGTCCACCTGCCCCTCGATTCTTTCAAGAGAAGCTTTTTCATATGTCTCCCATTCTCTCGGAAACATGCGAAGATAAGAGGGCGTTAAGAAACGTTCGTCGAGAAGTGCCACGACTCCCACATCCTCCACTGTCCTGATCACTCTTCCTGCTGCCTGCAGCACTTTGTTCATCCCCGGAAAGCGGTAGGCAAAATCAAAACCGTTATCTCCCTGTTCATCAAAATAGTGTTTTAATATTTCACGCTCATTGCAAACAAGCGGAAGACCTGTCCCTACAATGACAGCCCCGATCAGACTGTCATTTTTAAGATCGATCCCTTCACTGAAAATACCACCAAGGACGCAAAAGCCAATCAGTGATTTCTCTTTGCCGCTCTCCTCAAATCTGGAAAGAAATACCTCTCTGCTTTGCTCATCCATATATTCTTCCTGCAAAATGCATTCCGCCTGCTCTTCCTCTGCAAAATAATCCGTAAAGGCATTGTACACATTCTGAAGAAAGGCATGAGAAGGGAAAAATACCATATAGTTGCCGGCACGCCTTCTGACAATTTTATGAATATAGGAAGCAATATTATAATATTCCATATCAGAACGCCTTGTATATTTACTGGTCACATCCTGCGCAATGAACAATCCCTTTTTCCCGGGGTCAAAAACAGACTTTGCGTAAACCTCATAGTCTCCCTCCTGTGCCCCAAGAAGCCGCTTATAGTATTGAATCGGAAGTAAGGTAGCTGAAAACAGGATCGTACTTCTTCCCCGCAGCATACACTCTTTGAGATTCCTGGAAGGATTAACGCAAAACAATTTGATGCAAAAGCCTCCGTCTGATTCCATCTGTGTGTAGATCACATAATTTTTATCCAGATTTTCGTGGATAAGCAGAAAATGGGATACGTCAAAATAGAAATCAAGCATGTCCTTCTTGACGGGGCTTTCCTCATGTTCCTCCAGATAATCTTCTATGGTGGAGGACAATCTGAGCAGTGCCCTCACAAAGGATGCAATGGAGCTTTCATCTTCATAGGCATAATCTTCGCAATTTCTTTTGAGTTCAAGCAGTTCCCTGTTACATCTCTCAAGCTGCCTGTACATCTTACCGTCTATATCCTTTACAAGCTTTTTGAGCGCCAGGAAATCCTCCTTGACCAGCACTGCGCTGTACATTTCCCTGCCTCTCTCCACAAGATTATGAGCTTCATCAATCAAAAAGATATAATCTTCTCTGATTCCTTCCGTGAAAAACCTTTTCAGATAGACGTGGGGGTCAAACAGATAATTGTAGTCACAGATAACCGCATCTGCAAAAAGGCTCATATCCAGACACATTTCAAACGGACATACCTGATGCTTGCAGGCATATTCCTCGATTGTCTCTCTGTTAAAGTTGTCCGAATGAGTCAAAAGGTCATACATTGCTTCATTGATTCTGTCAAAATGCCCCTTCGCATAGGGACAGTACTCCGGATTGCACTCCGTTTCCTCCATAAAGCAGATTTTATCCTTGGCCGTCAGAATCACGGATTTGAACATGAGGCCTTTTTTTCGCATAATCTCCAGCGTATTTTCTGCCACAGTCCTTGTGATGGTCTTGGCCGTCAGATAAAAAATCTTTTCTCCACGCCCCTCTCCCATGGACTTCACAGCCGGGAAAAGGGTGGAGATTGTCTTGCCCACCCCTGTCGGCGCTTCCACAAAAAGCTTCTTTTTGTGATAAATCGTCTGATAAACATATGTGACAAGATCCTTTTGACCGCTTCGGTACTCAAAAGGAAATTCCAGTTCTTTAATGGATTCCTTACGTTTCTTCTGCCATTCATACTGAAAATCAGCCCATTTGCGGTAGGCGTCCATAAGCTCTTCAAACCACTTTTTCAGTTCTTCCATCTCATACTCAAAATGAAAATATTTTATTTCTTCCGTATCGATATTACAGTAGGTAATCCTGACCCTCACATTGTCCAAGTCATTTTGAATCCCATATATATATGCATAGCACTTCGCCTGCGCCAGATGGACAGGCACCGCTTCCTTTATCTTGTGGATTTCACGGTAGGTTCCCTTGATCTCGTCAATGGTCACCTCTTCCTGAAGAATGATACCATCTGCCCTTCCTTCCACCACAACAAAATAATTCTCTGCCTCAACCGTGTGGCGCAAAAAAACCTCCGCATGATAGTCAGATCCCATTCTTCTCTGAATCATGCGGTGAATCCTGCCTCCCTCCTGCATGGCATTGTCAGGAGATTTGCTTCTTCTGTTGTCAATATTTCCGCTTCTTAATATAAACTCTACCAAATTTCTCACAGAAATATGGATTTCCATAACAGTCTCTTTTTCCTTGCCCATGTAAACCTCTGATAATCATGCGCCGACACGCTCTGCGTATTATATAAATAAACGAAAAACTCCCTAAAGAAGATAGTACGCTATCTTTTTCAGGGAGTCAATCTACTGAAAGAATTCAGCTATGCATTGTGCAGAAAACACAAATTTTACAGCTTGACCAACCGATTGTTAACCGGCTAAAGCAAAACGATGGATATATTTTTCAAATTCAGGATCATATCCGTTATAGGAAACTGTCAGAACCTGATTGAGATCAAGTCCCAGTACTCCTACAATCGATTTGGCATCTACCGTGAATCTGTTGTATGAAATATCAATATCAAAATCACACCTGGTAGCTGCTGAAACAAATTCTTTTACTTCATCAAGTCTCAATTTGATTTTATGAGTCCTCATAATATCACCTTTCTCCTCTACCTTAACGGTCATGATAAAACGTTTTCTGTTTACTTTTAAGAAAGATTACCACCCAATTATCATTTTGTAAAGTACTTTTTAAAGTACAATTTTAAAGTATTTTTGTATATTATTACCAAATTTTTTCTTTTTATTCCTGCTTTGTAAATTCTGTCATGTACTTTCGATACCGCAAGGGCAGCATTCCTCTTTGAAGTTCTTTATTATGCCGTTCTTTTATAGCTATTGTATGAAAGAAACTGCAAAACAGTTCACTGTATTTTTCCTCTCCCGCAGAAAAGCAGTGATCCGGCAGTTCCATACCTTCCTTTCCCTGCATCAGAAACCATTCTTTTCCGGCAGGATGGACGGCAAAAATATTTCGCACCTCGTCGTGAATGACAAAATTTTCAAGTGGAAGTCTGTCCGCAAAATGAGGC
>JAGAQU010000028.1 GCA_017622575.1 Lachnospiraceae bacterium | reverse complement strand
TGGATATAGTGCCCGGCAGCCTTGTGGAATTCCCCGGGGCTCTGCTCCATCAGGATGATGCCGTATACCTTGTGCAGGTAGTTAAAGGTAAAGTCGGATCCCAGCTCCGCCTTTACGGACACATACTGGCGCATGATGATGTCAGAGATATAGCAGTCTGCCCTGGCAAGGGGAAAGCTGTAGCCGATCTTCTGCAGCCTCCCTTGAAGGGAAAGAGGGAAGGGGTAACGCTTGGGTGGCCTGTCCACTCTCATAAATACAGGTGTTTTGAGACATAAAAGTCCTCCTTTGGTAAAGTTTTTCTTTTCAAGGGAAATGATTGGAAGGTAATAAGAATTACGTGATAAAAAGAATCCATCAGAAACCTTTGAAAATAGATCATAAATATGTTACACATCAAAGGATAGCATATGAATGATATATTGACAATAAGTTTATATTCATTTAATAATGTTTATAAAAAAGACAGAGCTATGAGAAGATTTTATCTTGACGGAAAATTTGTTTACCCTTATAATAGTAATGAGTCCTATTATTATATTGAAAGGCGGCAAAGATGAAACGACAAAGAAATTCAAGGCAGAGACAGATGATTCTTGATGCTGTTATGTCGAGAAGCGATCATCCCACGGCAGATCAGATCTATATGGATGTGCGTGCCAGGGATGAAAAGGTCAGCCGCGGTACAGTATACCGTAATCTGGGAATCCTGTCAGAGGACGGAGAAATTACGGAGGTGAAGGTGCCGGCTGCAAACCGATACGATTTTAGGCAGAGCCTTCATTATCATCTGTTTTGTACAAGCTGTGAAAAGGTCTTTGATGCTCCCTTGGATTATGAGTCAAAGTATGATGCAGAAATGGAGCAAAAGACCGGATTTAAGATCAGCAGGCACCGTATGATCTTCGAAGGATTATGTCCGGAGTGCGGTAGTAAGGATAAAAACGAGAAGAAGGTGTAGATGTGGCAATCTACAAATGTAAAGTCTGCGGAGCAATTTATGATGAGGAGAAGGAAGGAAAGCCTGTTTCTGAACTGACCTGCTGTCCGGTTTGTAAACTTCCTATCTCCAATCTTGAACCGGTAGCTTCTGAGGGAGAAGTAAAGCCGGCAAGGACCTACTCGGGGAATCTTGATTATGACAGCGCAACCGCAAGACATGACGAATCCTGCAGATACATGGCAGAGATTCATGAAATGGCGGTTACGGGAAAATCAATCGGAGGATCTATGAGCACGAAAATGCCAATTCCCAACTGGGATGACATTCTGCTTCTCGGTGCACAGTTAAGTCCGCCTCCACTGAATGACGGAGATTTTGTGGACACTGTGACAGTGATCGGCAAGCATGCAGAGAAGCCCATGGTTCTTGAAAGTCCTGTCTATATTTCGCATATGTCCTTCGGCGCTTTGTCAAAGGAAGTAAAGGTTGCCCTTGCAAAAGGTTCAGCGATGGCAAAGACTGCGATGTGCAGCGGAGAAGGCGGCATTTTGCCCGAGGAAAAGGAATCCTCCTACAAATACATATTTGAGTATATTCCCAATAAATACAGTGTGACCGATGAAAATCTGCGTTCCAGTGATGCCATTGAGATCAAGATCGGGCAGGGAACCAAACCCGGAATGGGCGGTCATCTTCCGGGCGAAAAAGTGACGGAAGAGATAGCTGCCATCCGTGGAAAGAAGCCGGGCGAGGACATTCAAAGTCCCAGCAAGTTCCCGGAACTGAACTCAAAAGAGGACCTTCGTGATATGGTGGATATGCTGAGAACCAGATCGGAGGGTCGTCCCATCGGAATTAAAATTGCAGCGGGAAATATAGAGCGTGATCTGGAATACTGTGTATTTGCACAGCCGGATTTTATTACCATCGACGGAAGAGGCGGTGCCACAGGCTCAAGCCCCTTGTTCCTCAGGGAGGCGACCACAGTGCCTACCATTTATGCATTGCACAGGGCAAGAAAATATCTTGACAAAGTTCACTCCGATATTTCACTGGTTATTACCGGCGGACTTAGGGTGTCGGCAGATTTTGCCAAGGCTTTGGCTATGGGAGCAGATGCCATTGCCATTGCAAGTGCGGGACTGATCGCAGCAGCCTGTCAGCAGTATCGGATCTGCGGCAGCGGAAATTGTCCGGTTGGCGTGGCTACCCAGAATCCGGAGCTTCGTGAGAGACTGAAGGTGGACGCTGCAGCCCAGCGAGTGGCAAATTTCCTGAATGTTTCCCTTGATGAACTGAGAACCTTTGCAAGGGTGACAGGCAATCATTCCGTGCACGATCTGTCAGTGAAAAACCTTGTCACAGTGGATCAGGATATTGCCAAATACACGGATATTCCCCATGTGGGACAGGTAAATGAAGAAGTAAATACTGTTTTTGCAGATTTCAAAAATAAGGAGGATCAAGTGATGAGTCAGTACAGATGCAAAATATGCGGAGAGGTTTTTACAGTGAAGGAAGGGGAGACACCGGTATGCCCCAGATGCAAGGCAACAGGTGAGAATCTTGAGCCTGTGACAACAGAAAAGAAAAACAGATATGCGGGAACCCGGAGCGAGAAGAATCTCGAGGCAGCTTTTGCCGGTGAATCAGGTGCCAGAAACAAATATACTTATTTTGCTTCTGTGGCAAAGAAGGAAGGTTTTGAACAGATTGCTGCATTATTCTTAAAAACAGCGGAAAATGAGCGTGAGCATGCAAAGATGTGGTTTAAGGAGCTGAACGGTATCGGTGACACAGCTGCTAACCTTGCAGCCGCTGCGGAAGGTGAGAACTACGAATGGACTGATATGTATGAAGGATTTGCAAAGACTGCCGAGGAGGAAGGCTTCCCTGAACTGGCTGCCAAATTCCGTATGGTAGGAGCAATCGAAAAGCATCATGAGGAGCGTTATCGTGCGCTGCTGAAGAATGTGGAGACAGCAGCTGTCTTTGAAAAGAGCGAAGTTAAGGTGTGGGAATGCCGTAACTGCGGACATATTGTAGTGGGAACCAAGGCTCCTGAGATCTGCCCTGTATGTGCTCATCCCCAGAGCTATTTTGAAATCAACGCAGAAAATTATTGATCATAGGTTGAAGTGCATGAAGGCTTTAAGTCTTTAAGAAAAGGCTTGAAGAGAAGGCTTGAAGAGAAGTGCCGAGAGAAGTGCCGGTCCGTATGGATCGGCACTTTTTTTAATGAGTCCGTATTATGGGACACCATATAAAGTATCCTTATTTCAGAAGCAAAATTTCAGAAGTTAAAAAGCAAAGGAGAAACAGCTTTGCAAAGGATGTTTCAATAGGAGGATACTGTTATGAAAAGTTTAAAGAGATTACCTTATACCCTTATAATTTCGATTTTTCTTATTCTGATAATTGCGTTTTGTATATCGGGTACTGTGCTCAGCCAGAGCAGCCATGAAAGCAAAATAGAGGAAAAATATTACAGAGAAATGGAAAATATTTATGTGCAGGAAATCAGAGATCTGCTTACAGACCAAGGATATGAGAACAGCGGGATTACCATGACGCATGTGATTGATGAGAACGGAATGCGCACCTATACGGTAACCATCCATCACGGCAGAATTGACAGACTTTCTGAGACAGAAAGAGAAGAACTTCTTGCGCAGTGCAGTGAGATTACCTTTCCCGATGATGGGTGTGGGTTTCGCTATGAATTCCTTAAAGGGTAATTGGCAGAATTTCTTAAAAAAGATTTTTAAAAGAGGAATGACAAGCGGGATGCGGAAGGCTATAATAGAAATAGTATAAATACTTTTCGGGAGGCAGTCTTCAGCATGAAAAATATACCCAGACCACAACAGATATACAGACATTTTAAGGGGAATTTATATCAGATCGTTTCTCTGGCAGAGCATACAGAGACGGGCGAACAGCTTGTAATCTATCAGGCAATGTACGGGGATTTCAAAATATATGCAAGACCGCTCTCCATGTTTGTGGAAAAGGTGGACCGTGAAAAGTATCCGGATGCAACCCAGGAATATCGGTTTGAACCGATGGATATGACCGGAGAGAAACAGAGAGAAAATGAGGAAATACCAAACATCGACCCTTTGGTTCTTCAGTTTCTGGATGCAGGCACCTATGAAGAGAGACTTGATATTCTGGCTTCACTTCATCACCGCATTACGGATGACATGATCAACACCATGGCGATGGCGGTTGATATCGAAGTGAAAGAGGGAGATATTGAGGAGCGGTATGCGGAGCTTCGCAAATGTCTTCTTTTATACGACAAATTTGAGTGTACCAGACTGCGGTAGGAGACAGTGATCTATGAAATATGAAAGCATAGTGGAGGGACGGTTTGAAAGCCGTCCCAATCGATTTATTGCCTATGTGAACATGAATGGGACAAGGGAAAAAGTGCATGTGAAAAATACGGGCCGCTGCAGGGAGCTTTTGACAGATGGGGCAGAGGTTTTTCTTTCAGAGAGCAGTAATCCCGAGAGAAGTACCAGGTATGACCTTGTGACGGTGAGAAAGGGAGAACGACTTGTCAATATGGATTCCCAGGCTCCCAATAAGGCTGTGGAAGAATGGCTTCTTAAAAAAGAGTTTTTTCCCGATATTACTTGTGTCAGACCGGAGACAACTTACGGAAATTCAAGATTTGATTTTTATATTGAGACGAAACGGGATAAAATTTTCATGGAAGTAAAGGGGGTCACGCTGGAGCAGGATAATATGGTGCTCTTTCCGGATGCTCCCTCCGA
The DNA here is from genome assembly GCA_017622575.1 of Lachnospiraceae bacterium. GTDB lineage: Bacteria > Bacillota > Clostridia > Lachnospirales > Lachnospiraceae > Suilimivivens. The sequence goes on along the minus strand of JAGAQU010000028.1, from coordinate 13,483 downwards.
AAGGGCTGTTAAGCATGTCTATGAGCTGATCGAGGCAGTAAAGGACGGTTATCAGGCTTATATTATGTTTGTGGTGCAGATGAAAAATGTCAGTCTTTTTATGCCCAATCGGGATACACAGCCGGAGTTTGCAGATGCCCTCCTTGCGGCGAGGGAAGCCGGGGTTAAGATCATAGCCTATGACTGTCTTGTCACGCAGGACAGTATGGTAATTGATGCGCCTGTGCCTGTAGCCCTGTCACCTCTTGACCGGATCGCGGAGCCGCTTCTTTCCTGGTATGACAGGGGGAGAAGAATCCTTCCATGGAGGGAAGAACCCACACCTTATCACGTCTGGGTATCGGAGATCATGCTTCAGCAGACCAGAGTGGAAGCTGTGAAGCCTTATTACGACAGGTTTATGAAGAGCCTACCGGGAATCGAGACACTTTCCAAAGCGCCCGAGGAGGTGCTTTTAAAGCTCTGGGAAGGTCTGGGTTACTACAACAGGGTCAGAAATTTAAATAAAGCAGCTGTAAAGGTCATGGAGGAATACGGAGGAATCATGCCGGATTCCTATGAGGAGCTTTTGACTCTTCCCGGAATCGGAAGCTATACGGCAGGTGCCATTGCTTCCATTGCCTACGGGAAACCGGTACCGGCGGTGGATGGAAATGTGCTGAGAGTTCTTTCCAGATTGCGCTGTGATGACCGTGATATCATGCAGCAGACTGTGAAAAAGCAGGTGGAAGAGGAGCTTCTTACTGTGATGCCAAAGGACCGCCCGGGAGATTTTAACCAGGCACTGATGGAACTTGGCGCCATGGTATGTATTCCGAACGGGGAACCCAGGTGCCGGGAATGTCCGTGGGAGGATATCTGTATGGCACATAAACAGGGTACCGAGTTGCAATTTCCTGTAAAAACCAGGAAAAAGCCGAGAACCATTGAGAAGAAGACCATACTGATCATTCGGGATGAAAATAAGGCTGCTCTTCGTAAGCGCCCTGATAAAGGACTTTTGGCGGGAATGTATGAATTCCCCAATATTGAAGGCCATCTTTCGGAAAAGGAAGTCCTTAAATGGCTGAAGGAGAGGGGCTTGTCAGTACTTAGAATTGAACCTCTCACGGAGAGTAAACATATTTTTACCCATAAAGAATGGCATATGATCGGATATTCCGTCAGGGTGGATGAACTGGACAGAGGAGAAGATCTTACGGATTTTATCTTTGTGGATCAGAGGGAGGCGAAGGAGAAATATCCCATTCCCTCCGCATACAGTGCATATCTCAAAGCCTTTTATGAGAAGGGCGGCTTTAGCCTTTAGAAAATTTTAAGTATAGACACATACTATTTTTAAAATCTCTATGTTATACTGTCTATATGATACAGAAGAGATAAAAGATTGGAGTTTGAAGTATGAAACTATTAACGTTTACAGTGCCCTGTTTTAATTCGGCAGCTTACATGGAAAAATGTATCGAATCACTTTTGCCCGGCGGAGAGGATGTTGAGATTCTGATCGTGGATGACGGCTCTACGGATGATACCGCAGCCATTGCTGATAGATATGAAAAGCAGTACCCCACAATTGTGAAAGCGATACATAAGGAAAACGGCGGTCACGGATCGGCTGTCAATGCAGGAATAGAGCATGCCAGCGGTCTCTATTTTAAAGTGGTTGACAGTGATGACTGGGTAAAACAGGAAGCATATGAACAGATTCTTTCCATATTAAAGGAGTTGACAGGCGGAGAGAAAACCCTTGATATGCTGATCAGCAATTTTGTGTATGAGAAGATTGGTGAGAACCGCCATAAGGTCATGCATTACAGGCATATCCTTCCAAGAGATGAGATGTTTACCTGGGGTGATATCCATCATTTTTACAAGGGACATTACATACTGATGCACTCCGTTATTTTCAGGACAAAGCTTCTCAGAGAATGTGGGCTGAAGCTCCCGGAGCATACCTTTTACGTAGATAATCTCTATGTGTTTGAACCCCTTCCCTATGTAAAGAACATGTATTATCTGGATGTGAATTTTTACAGATATTATATCGGAAGGGCAGACCAGTCGGTAAATGAAGAGATTATGATCGGCAGGATCGATCAGCAGATCAAGGTAAATAAGATCATGATCGATTACATGGCAGAGAATTCAAATTCTTTTGCTGCTAACAGAAAGCTTGACCAGTATATGCTGAGTTATCTTGACATTATTACTACGGTTTCCTCCATTCTGCTGATCAAGTCAGGCACGGAAGAAAATCTTGAGAAGAAAAAAGAACTATGGGATTATCTGAAAAAGAAGGACTGGATTCTTTACAGAAGACTGCGTTTCGGACTTCTCGGACAGTGCATGAATCTTCCGGGTAAGGGAGGCAGAAAGATTTCCGTAGAGGGATATAAGATATGCAGAAGATTTTTTAATTTTAACTGATGATGAAACGAAAAATGTGATTAAAATAAAGAAAGCGTCGATTCCTTGAGGAATCGACGCTTTATGCATATTGTGTTGCTTTTATATTTACACCTGGCGGATACGGCGACGTCTTACTCCGTATCGGTGATTCTGCCATATGGTAACGATGTCAAAGCCGTATACCACGATATACATGACAGCAGCCATGATGAAGGCAGTGAGCACATCAAATACAGAATGCTGCTTCAAAAACATGGTTGAAAGAATGATGGAAACACATAAAACAAGGGAACCGATGTGAACCACAGGTTTCCTTTGCAGCTTTTCGTTTCTGAAAACAGCAAAATGGGCACCAAGTGAATTATAAACATGGATGCTGGGCCACAGATTCGTTGGGGTGTCAGTCTTATAAAGCATGGCAACCATCGTACTGAAAATGTTGTCTCTCGGCATCACGGCAGGTCTTAAGTGATGTCCGTTTGGCCAGAGTGTGGAGACAACAAGAAAAACAGTCATTCCCGTAAACAAAAAAGTACAGGCTCTGTAGTAGTCCTGTTTATCCTTAAAAAAGAAATACAAAACAACAGCAGATATATAGACAAACCACAACAGATACGGGACGATAAAGACCTCACAAAAAGGGATCTTGTCATCCAGATTCATATGAATCAGATTTGCCGGTCTTTTTACTGTTTTCTCCAGATAACCAAACCAGCTCAAATAAATGATTGCATAGATAAAAAGCGGTATAGCATGCTTATACCTTTCATAAAATTTTTTCATAATAGCTCACTCCTCAAAAACTCCTCTTTTATAACAGCATTATATTAACATTTGTAATTTCTCTTTTTCACAGGTTAATGTGATGGCATCTGCTTTGACTGAGACTTCGCCATCTGTATGTACCCAAAGGGGTGATGAAGTTTTCAGCTTCAGGGTAGAAGCGGAATATCGGTCAATCCCTTTAAACATATAGTGCTTTCCAAAGAAAGCAGTGGGCAGTGCAATCAGGATCAAAAGCTTGGACAGATCTCCTGCAACGCAGATATCCATTACACCGTCATGATAATCCGCACCGGGGCAGAACAGAAAACCGCCGCCCTCATACTGGTGAACCATCCCTGCCACAAACAGGAAGCGATTCAGATGAATGGGTTCCTTATCGTCAACATAAAGATCGCAGGAAGTTTTCTTTGCGGCAATCAGCTGTTTTAATGCAATCGTCAGGTAGGTCAGCTTTCCGAGACCTATCTTATTCAGTATATTCTTGAATTTGGAAGCTAATGCTTCTTCACAGACAGCAGCATCAAAACCAATCCCGCAGCTGACAGCAAAGTATCGTTTCCGCAGGAACTCTTCACTGTGGTGTCTTGAGTATTCATTTGCGGTGCTCTCATAAGTGACACAGCCGATATCCATGGGAACAGGCTGTGTACAGGATAGGATTCTGTCAAGGATCATAAGAGGATCCTTACCTAATTTCAAGTCCCTTGCCATGTCATTGCTGGAACCGGTGGGAATGTAACCCATCTGCACCCTGTCAAAATCGGTAATTCCCTGCAATGCTTCATTTAAGGTACCATCACCGCCCAAAATGATAAGCTTTACCTTTTCATCGGCAGAAGAATCAGCAGGAAAAGTAGTCAGCTCCCGCACAAGCTCGCAGACATGCCCGATTCTTTCGGAAAAGAATACCGTGTAGGCAATATTTTTTCCTTGAAGGACCGGTTTGAGAACAGCCCATATCTTAGCTCCGCGTCCGGATTTAGAGGTTGGATTTACTATAATATAGTACATAAAAATTCACCTTTGTAAAATCTTTCCCTATTTTAGCAGTATTCCTTCCTATAGTAAAGCGATTTTGGAAGATATTTAGTTTTTTTTAAGAATGTTCTAAGAATAGTTCCTTTTTTGAAAGGTTCGTGCTATACTTTAACGTAATAAACTAAAAATCTGGCGACAGTGAGGAGGAAAAGACATGTATTCACTTGACGAAGTAAAGAATGTAGACCCGGAAATTGCACAGGCAATCGTGGACGAGCAGGAAAGACAGAACAGCCACATTGAACTGATTGCATCAGAAAACTGGGTAAGTAAGGCAGTTATGGCAGCAATGGGAAGTCCCCTTACCAACAAATATGCGGAAGGATATCCGGGAAAGCGTTATTACGGCGGATGTCAGTGTGTAGATGTTGTGGAAAATCTTGCCATCGAAAGGGCGAAGGAATTGTTTGGCTGTGATTACGCAAATGTGCAGCCCCATTCAGGAGCACAGGCCAATTTTGCTGTTCAGTTTGCAGTGTGTAATCCCGGTGACACGATCATGGGAATGAATCTGGATCACGGCGGTCATCTGACACACGGAAGCCCGGTCAATGTTTCCGGCAAGTATTTCCATATTGTTCCTTACGGTGTAAATGATGAGGGATTTATTGATTATGATGAACTCAGAAGGATAGCACTTGAGTGTAAGCCTAAGATGATTATTGCAGGTGCTTCCGCTTATGCAAGAACCATAGATTTTAAGGAATTCAGAGAAGTGGCGGATGAAGTGGGAGCAGTACTTATGGTAGATATGGCACATATTGCCGGCCTTGTGGCAGCAGGTCTTCATCCCAGCCCGATTCCCTATGCGGATGTTGTGACAACCACTACCCATAAGACCTTAAGAGGACCCAGAGGCGGTCTGATTCTTGCAAACAAGGAGGCAGCAGAGAAGTTTAACTTCAATAAGGCAGTATTCCCGGGTATTCAGGGTGGCCCTCTGATGCATGTGATTGCTGCAAAGGCAGTTTGCTTCAAGGAAGCGCTGTCCGATGAGTTCAAAGCATATCAGAAGGGTATCATTGACAATGCACAGGCTCTTTGCAAGGGACTGCAGAGCAGGGATATCAAGATCGTATCCGGCGGTACAGATAATCACCTGATGTTGGTAGACCTTACTACCTATGATCTGACAGGAAAGGCTGTTGAAAAGATGTTGGATGAGGCTCACATCACAGCCAATAAGAATACCATTCCTAACGATCCCAAGTCTCCTTTTGTGACAAGCGGTATCCGTCTCGGAACACCTGCCGTTACATCAAGAGGTATGAACACAGAGGATATGGACCAGATTGCAGAGGCAATTGCCATGATCATCAAGGGTGGCGAGGAGAAGATCCCTGAGGCAAGAGCAATTGTTCAAAAACTCACAGACAAGTATCCACTGATTTAAGAAAGATATTGATCGTTTATAACAATAAAGAAAAAAGGTATTTCCCATATATTGGGAGATACCTTTTTTGCTTGTGAAAATTGAGGTCAGAGATTAATATCCTAAGTCTTCTGCCACAAGGAATACCTTGATTCTTCCGGGATGGCCGCTTCTTCTGGTGATCACCACCTGATTGCAGATGCACTCGGGAGAAAGGCAGTCGCCGCATCTTCCGGTATGGAAACAGGGTGTGTTTTTATTAAGACGCTTGGTGTTTGCAGGAGTGGCGATATCGCGGACTCTTGCATAGCCGGCTTCCACATCGCTGACAACTTTATTCATTCCGGCAACGATGATAATATGTTTGGGTCCATGGATCAGACAGGCAACACGGTTACCGTTACCGTCAATGTTGATCAGTTCACCGTCCATGGTAATGGCGTTTGTACTCATGAGATAATAATCGGAAAGAACGGCTTTCACATAAAGCTCCCGGCTTTCCTCGGGGGATTTTGCAGTAAGTCTGTCGATGAGAGTGTAGTTCCCTTTCTTAAGTGCGTCAAGAAGACCGCATTCTTTAATGGATTCGCTTCCGCCCCAGCTGATCTGTGAATCTTCTTCAATCAGATCTGTGATTGCTTTCACGCACTCAGCGCCGGTTTCAAAAAAGTATCCTTCCATATTTCTCTTTTCCAGATTTTTAATGATGCTTTCAGTGGCCGACTGAAAGGCAAGCTGTTTTGGTGTCATGGAAAAACCTCCTTTGTTTCAGTGATGAAAAAGAATTTTTGTTACTATTATTATAGAGGAAATACTTTCGACAGAAAAGTAAAAAGATATAAATTGCTGAAAATAAAATTGATAGATAATTTGCAAAAAAATAGGTAACAAAACAGATAAAATAAGTGATAATGTAAAAAAATGGAAAAACAATAAAAAATATGAAAAAATGTGTTGACAAATAAAAGCCATTCATATATACTAAAGTTACAAAAACAAATTCACATAGATAAATCTAAAGAAAGGAATACAGTCCCTTGGAAACATAAGATCAGCTGTTTGATACAGACAGCAGGAAATGTGAAATTGTAAGTTTAAAGTACAAAAGAAAAATGTACGAAGGAAACGAATCTCAATCGTACCGTCCAAAAGAAAAAGTAGCGCAGCACATAAGAGAAGAGTAATAAGCCGTTACAGTACATCTGGTACAAAAGAAAAAAGGAGAAGTACGAAAGAGAAAAACAAAACTGAATAGGGAAAACGATACGAAAAGAGGTAAAGACCATTGGAGAGTATAGTTTAGAAGCGGGTATTAATCAAAGAGATTGATACCCGCTTCGACGTTCCATCAGCAGACCAGGCAGGTGTGTTATTGTTTATGCAAAAAGGGCAGAATTACGATAAATGTGGTAAAAGTAGAAAATTTCCTGTAGAAATTATACGATAAATAAGGTATCATAATCAGTGGATAAGTTTATAAATCGATTTTGAGATAAAGGAGCTAAAATGGCAGACTTAGACAGAGAAGAATTTGATGAAGAAATGGACAGACGTGAATTCAGAAGGAAACGCCGTGTCCGGAATCAGGTGATTGCTTATATCAGCGCTGTGATTATGCTTGCTGTTATCCTGGCAGGTGCAGGCCTAGGAATCCACAAGGGAATTACAGCATGGAATGATAAAAAAGAGGCACAAGAGCTTCAGGCGCAAATGGAGGAAATGAGCGCAAATCAGGAGGATCAGGTTGTAGTGGAAGCTCCTGTGGAAACAGAGGAACCTGTAGTGGAAGAAGAAAAGAGCCAGCTTGATGAGATTGTGGATGCATGTATTGCAGAGATGCCGTTGGAGGATAAGGTGGCCGGCCTCCTTATCATTACGCCGGAAGCACTGACAGGAACAGATGTCGCAATCAAAGCAGGAGATACAACGAAGGAAAAGCTTTCTCAGTACGCAGTGGGTGGTTTGATATACGCCAAGCAGAATATCAAATCTGCGGATCAGTTGAAGGAGATGATTTCCGGCACCCAAGGCTTTAGTAAATACCCTCTGTTTATCGGGATAGATGAAGAAGGCGGAAGCGTCAGCAGGATAGCGGAGAGTGGGCTTGCCGATAATGTAGGCACTATGGGAGATATCGGAACTTCCGGTGATCCCTCAAAGGCTAAAGAGGCGGGAAGTGCCATTGCCGCTTATCTCTCAGAGTATGGCTTCAATCTTGATTTCGCACCGGTGGCGGATGTAATCCTTGAAGGAAACAGTATCATTGGTGATCGTTCTTTTGGAAGCAATGCAGGTGATGATGCTGCTATGGTATCCGCCTGTGTGGAAGGTCTCCAGGAGGGAGACGTCAGTGCCTGTCTGAAACATTTCCCCGGTCTTGGCAGTACAACAGAGGACACGCATGAGGGAATGGCAACTTCCGAGAAGACAAAGGAAGATTTTGAAACAACGGATTTTCTCTCTTTTCAGGGTGGTATTGATGCAGGAGCAGATTTTGTGATGGTAAGTCATTTGTCTGTACCCAACATAACGGGTGACAATACACCTTCCTCTCTTTCCGATAAAATGATCACGGATATTTTAAGAGGTGAGCTGGGATTTAATGGTATTGTGATTACAGATGCTATGGATATGAAGGCCGTTACCGATTACTATACTTCGGATGAGGCTGCTGTAAAGGCTTTACAGGCAGGAGCCGATATGATTCTGATGCCGGAAGATTTTGAAGCTGCTTATCAGGGTGTTCTCGACGCGGTAAATAACGGAACGCTTTCCGAAGAGCGGATTAATGAGTCTCTTCAAAGAATATACAGAGTCAAATACAGTGACAAAGTGGAGGATTAATAATTTTTTCAAATTTTTGAAAAACTTTAAAAATTGTTGTTGACAAAATCAAAACCATAAGGTATAGTATTACTTGTCCGTCGGGTACGGATGAGTAAATGCACGAGTGGCTCAGTTGGTGGAGCACGACCTTGCCAAGGTCGGGGCCGCGGGTTCGAGTCCCGTCTCGTGCTCTTGCCTAAAGCCCAGAAACATTGTAAAATCAATGCTTCTGGGTTTTTTGTTACCTCAAAATTTGCGTCCAAACTGCGTCCACAGCATAAAATGGGCATTTTATGCACATGAGAGGGATAATCCGCATCCTTTCAGACGCTCTCTTTTCTCGCTCACTTCAACGATATCTCGTATATAATCCCAGGTCTGTTCTGCGCAGGAATGCCCCATTTGTTTGCTGAGAGTAAAGATATCCGTACCATTTAGGTATTCCAGGGAAGCGTAAGTTCGTCTGCAATCATGCGCGCTTCTTGCAGGATGCTCTCCATCGATAGGAAGATCTAATACATTAGGATGGATGAAGTCTTTTCTTTTTAGGTGGGTGATAAGGAAGATACAGGAAGGTTTATACATTCCCATGTTTTTGTGTTAAAGTGATTATATAGAGAAACCTTATTAGAATGGGTATACCTGAAAACTATGCATGTATGGCGGCAAATAGCCGAAAAGGACATTGGTTCTGCGCCAACCTCACAACTGTTAAGCGAGCCATGTCAAAAGAAAGACTGATAAACGGTGGCTTTTATGATTTAGCCACAGCTTATCAGTCCGTGCACGTCAACTAATGAAACCGCCGTGTACCGAACGGTACGCACGGTGGTGTGAGAGGACGGGAGTTAATCACTCCCTCCTACTCGATCAGTCCTGTATATATCGTGCTATTTCAAAACAAGCTCCATAATACGCTGGACAGTATCGCAGGCATCGTCAAAGGAAATATCTTTTGCGTAGTCAAAATCACGCTGGTACTTTTTCCAGAAGCCCCGGAGCTGATCGCTTGCGCGGATCTCCGCGATAATGTCCGAGTAGATTTCCAGCACTTTGCGGCTACCGCGCTTGTCCGCAGTCCGTTCCAGAGCTTGCAGCAGCGTCTTTGTGTTGCACTCTACGCCGCGCAGGGCGTACAAATATGTATGTCGTAAAAATCTCTCGGACGAGTATTGGCAATGCTGCGGGAGAGTACCGTTTTGATCTTCTCCGCTAACACCGTTTCAAGGTTATAAGCCAGGATGATGATTGTGCGGTCATCGAACAGCAGAGAAAAGGTATATTCAATCTCCCTCGGCGTGATAACATCCCCGGTAGTCACATCCACGGTCAAGGGTACGCTGATCGGCGGGTAGTTCGCTTTCAGAGCAACACGGATGCCCGGATAATCGTCACCCTCGCGAATGGCTGAAATGTCCATCAGCTCAAACTTCACATCGTCGGCAATTTCCACGGCGCAGATTTCCCCGAAGATTTCACGGATGGATTCATGTGTCAGCGTAAAGCCCTTGATTGTTGTATCTAAATCCATTGTCGCCCTTGTGTCCAGACCAACGATAGCGGAAATAAGGAAACCACCTTTGAGAATGAAATTGTGCTTATACTTTGACAGCGAAATTCGTTCCAGCAGTCTTTCCAGCATATAGTTCTGCATGACAAGCTGGGCAGAGATGTTCTTTTCCGCAGCTTTCTTTTTGATAAAGGCTTTAAGCTGCATCGGATTCTTTGTAATCATAATAACACCTCCATATAGCGCAGTACCTTGGGTTTCACGCGAAGCTGATCCGCATACTGCATCAGTTTGTGTATGTCTTTTTCTTTGGAAGTTGCGTACTTCTTCATTGCCGCGCCCACGATCTGAATGTCGCTGCCGCTGCCGCGCAGGATGTCACACAGCGTTCTTTCGAGGTCATAGACACGGATGGGATTACCGCAGGGGGATTGTAGTTCAATCACACCAAAAGAATAGTTCTCCAGCACAACTCGCTTGATGTCGATGCTTTCCTGTTTCAGCGACGGTGAATTGTAACCTTTGGGGAATGTCATGGTGTACTGTGCCGGGGTGCGGTCAGAATAGCCCAGCAGATACAACGCGGTATCGTGTGAGTATATCCCACGCCCGTACTTGCGCTGCAATAAATAAAGATCATCTTCCCATGCGTTGCTGCTCACATACAGGCCGCGCCCGAAACGGTAAAGCTCCCCATTCTCTACAAGCTCTTGTAAAATACTGCGGTGCAGCCCTGCGGCTGTCACCTGTTCTGCGGCAATTGTTCCGTCCGGCGACGCTTCCAATAGCTCTTTGATTTTTTTTTGGTCATAGCTGCCACCTCACTTTCGACTATTACACATTACATTATAGAGAAATAATGTGTCATTGTCAAGGTGGTTGCGACAAACACACATTAAATTATTTGTAAATAATGTGTGAATGTCGGAGCGGCTATAACACTTTTGCCTATTTGCGCTCATGGGTAGGGTACAAATTGTACCCTACCTGAGCTGGATAACAAAGCAACAGCGGATCACTCCGCTGCTGCTTCGTGTTTCTTCTCAACTTCAACGACTTTCTGCGCCGTAGCGGTGACGATTTCCAGACCGTCATCGCTCATGCTATCCAGTAGAGCATGTGTAATATGTCAAAATTAACGGCCTTTGTTGAAAGAAATGGTGATTTATTTTCTGTTAAACTGGGATATATAAGTGCAAACGAAATTAACTATCAGACGCTGGGTGATGGGAAAATGTAGCTGTGTTTGGCTTTGAGATGGGATAATACAATCAGAGCATAAAGAACGAGAGTATAGAGAATGGAATCAATATTTGGAAGGAAGGTCTAGACTATACGCTTAGCAGGGTGAAACAAAATGTACGATCAAACAAGTGTTGGAAGTCTTGGGTACTTATTGTTACATCCTTTTTACATTCCCTTTACCTGAACAGGATAGACCACAAGGAATGATTCTGATATCATCCCTTATAGAAAAAGTGAAAAACAGAGACAATGAATATGAAGCCAGAAAAGAAAGTCAATTTTATAATAATATCAGGAATTTGTTTTATAGGATTACTACTACTATTTACTTTTACCGACCGGGAGTTTGACAGTTCCGTACAGGCAAAATCAGATTGTGTTCTTGACATACAACCCCCTCACTGTTAAATATAAAACTAGGCGGAGAACTTCAAAATCAGCCTTCCGCCAATTCTAAGGAGGAACGACTTTATGGAAAAAGACATCAAATATCGTTACAACGACCTCTCAGAACGTTATCGCAAGATGAACTGCTTTTATGTAATTGCAGCCTGTTTGATTTGGACAATGTGCCTTGTTTACCTGCTCTTGAAACTTGCCAGTAAGTCAATAGCACCACCTACCGCATATGGCAACATAACTCTTATCTTTATTTTCTTTGCAATTAACCTTATTATTTATCTTCGCAATAAAACCAGTCTTCGACTGAAAACGGTGATTTCCGTTGAAATCGGCTTTGAGTTTCTGCTTTTAGGCATGCAAACAAATGCAGATTTTCTGTTTTTTACGATTCTCGGTATTTTGATTCTGCAAATTCCTTATTATGACCATAAAGCTTACCGAAATACTTGCATTACTTACGCAATCATCACATCTCTCATTCTGGTGATACGTTTGATAAAGATGCCTGAAGTTGCCGATGTAGACTTTATATGCCGTTACATTGTCAGTTACATCCTGTATTATGTACTGTGCCACATCAGCTATACAGCCAAGCTGTTCAGTGATGATGCACTCAATGCTGCCAAAGAAAAAAGTGAACTTCAAAGATCAATGCTTGAGAAGGTACTTGCTATCTGCAGAACCATTAATGATGAAACAGATAAAAGCACTGGTCGTGTCAATCATCTGGTTAATTCCTCCTCACAAACAGCTCAGAGTATGCAGGAAATCGCATCTGCTGCTAATATGACTGCCAAAAATATTGAAGAGCAAAACACTATGACCCAGAATATTCAGTCTGCCATTGAGGATACTGAAACCCTGTCACGCAAGATGGTAGAAGTGGCAACACAGTCAAACGAGAATATTCAGACCAATATTAAGGTGATGCAGGAATTGCAGACTCAGTCTGCGCAGATTGCAGAAACTAACAAAGAAGTAACGGAAGCCATGACAAGATTGCAGGCTAAAACCAAAGAAGTAGAAAAAATCGCCGGTATCATTTTACAGATTTCCGGTCAGACAAATCTTTTGTCTTTGAATGCTTCCATTGAAAGTGCCCGTGCCGGAGAGGCAGGGCGAGGTTTTGTAGTAGTAGCAGAGCAGATTCGTCAGCTGTCGGAACAAACCAAGCAGTCCACCGAAGAAATCAAAAAAATTACCAATGAACTGAACCAGAATGCCACAGATGTGGTAAGTTCCGTTGACAGCTCTCTGGAAGCCACAACTCTGCAGAACGAAAAGATTGCAGTGGCTGCTGATTCCTTTACGCAACTGAACGAAAACATGGTGCAGCTGATTGATGATATCAACACAATTGACCGACGGATTACAGGACTCTCTGATTCCAACAATCAAATTGTTGACAATATTTCCCAGCTCTATGCAGCAACCCAGCAGGTTACCGCCAGTGCGGAACATGTAAAATCCATGAGTGAGCAGAACCTTCTTCATGTTGAAGAAGTAAAACAGGCTATGGAGATAATTCGCAGTACCAGCGACAAGATGAATCAGTATCTGTAAGAAATAACCTATAACTGATATATAAACACAAGAAAGTACCCTGACTGTTTCTGATGCCAACATATGCAATTGGTCAAACTAGGATTGGTAATAAGCATTATGGTTAGTAAGATTAACTTGAGGAATAGCTTTTTTCTGTAGAAAAGAGTATAATAAAAATGCTGTACAAAGTGTGCAGATACATAGAAGAGCAGGAGGAAGAGAATATGAAATATTATGTGTGTAAGCATTGTGGCAACATCATTGAATTTGCAGAAAACAAGGGCGTTCCTGTCATGTGCTGCGGAGAAAAGATGACAGAGCTTGTTCCAGGCACATCGGATGGTGCAGTT
>JAGAQU010000027.1 GCA_017622575.1 Lachnospiraceae bacterium | reverse complement strand
GTGCCATAGTTCCTGCTTTATCTGAAAAAGCTGCAAATACCAAAGTCAGACCACCCACTCTGCCAAAAAACATAAGACCGATCAGGATCAGTCTTGATATGCCACCAAGCTCCGGCGTGATTCCCAGTGTCAGTCCCACCGGCATATCTCCGAAGACCGGTCTTTGGAATTCACCGAAAAAGAAAATAAGAGACGGGAAAAGGATCAGGAGGAAGGTCATAAGCAAAATGGCCTTGCTCTGCATGCGGTACTTTTTGAAGTGGATTCCTTTCCACCTGATGTCATCCCAGGTCAGAAAACCGATACCGCCTGTCACGATCAGCACAAGAATGACTCCGCATATGAGGCCATCCCCCGCATAGGCGGTAAGAGAAGAAAACTCGCCCCTGCTTCCCATCAGATCAAAGCCAGCATTGCAGAAAGCAGATATGGAGTGAAACAGGGAATACCATAAGCCCCTCGTAAGTCCAAAGTCTTTTCCGAAAACAGGCAACATAAAAAGTGCACCTGCAAGCTCAATCAGAAGGGTTGCCTTCAGAATAAAGCCCGTCAGCCGCACAATACCGCCCACACTGGGCGCCGCAATCGCCTCCTACATGGTACTTCTCTGCATCAGGCCGATCTTTTTGCCCGAAATGACGGCCATGGATACCGCAACCGTCACAACGCCCATGCCGCCAATCTGGATCATCAAAAGGATCACCGCCTGTCCGAAGAGGGACCAGTATCTTTGCGTGTCATGCACCACAAGTCCCGTCACGCAGGTTGCAGAGGTTGCCGTAAACAAGGCATCCGCAAAGGGAGTAACCTCTCCGTTACTTGACGAAACAGGAAGCATCAGCAAAATACTTCCCGTCAGTATTACAAGCAAAAAGCCGGCGATGATAAGTTGGGATGAAGTTAATCTCTTTCTCCTGTATCGAAAAAATCCCATGACTTTCTGTCATCTCTCTTTATATGTCTTAATACAATCTTAATTATCCCTTCTTTCATTTAAAGTTTGTATTAAGAAAGCCGTGTTTCGTATTAAGAAATTATAAAGATATCATCCAGTTCATTCAGAACATTATTCACATCGGTCACCACCACAACGGTATCTCCCGGCTGTATGCTGCTGTATCCGTTTGGAATGATGATTTCTTTTCCCCTGATGATGGCTGCGATCAGAACACCCTTCCGCAGCTTAAACTCAGGTGACAGAAAAGGAATCTGTGTTTTACCGCAGCTGTCAGATACATCAAATGCAATAGCCTCAGCCTTACCATCTGCAATGCGGTAATCTTTCCATCAGGAATGATCATTTCCTTTTTTCTGTAGACAGCCACTACCAGCATGTCCGTATCAAAAAAATTTTTTACTTCCGGAAGTGTCCTGCCGGAAAGAGGACTGTCCTCCTCCACCTTAAGCTCCACGATCACGGCTTTTCTGTCAAAAAATGCTTCTGTTCTGAGGAAACCGGAAAGTTCGATATTCCACAGCATTTCTTTTGCCGCTTCCTTGTCCGGATTGAGCAGTCTGTCTATTCCGTACTCTTCCATGATATATCTCTGATCCTGATCAAACTCCGGCTGGTGGATTCTGGCAGATACATCAAGTGTCCCCAGCTTTTTAGCCGTCATACAGGAAAGGATATTCAGTTCATCGTTTGGTGTCAGAGCCACCAGCATATCCGCATTTTCTGCTCCGGCCTGGGACAGGATCCTGCGGGAGCCGCCGCTTCCCACCACGCCGTTTACATTATATTTTTCCGTAATTTCCTCTACCACTTCTTTATTGCTGTCCACCACCACTACATCATAATGCTCCTTCGATATCATTTCCGGGTATTCTTCCCTTTTCCATAAAAAGCGTACAGCTTCTCACGCCTGCATACCGGGAGAGGAGCACCGTCATGATCGCAGCCGGAATTAAAATAAGGAAAAATCTGCCGACCTTTGCATTCATCACCGACAGGCCGAGAAGCATGAATAGCACCGCATTCAAAATGCCATCTACCACTTCCCAAAAGTCGTCATATAAATTGTCAGGATCCTGAACCATCAACTTTCTGGCAGCCCGGTTTCTCATGTAGGCAAAGCACATACCGCAGACGACGGAAGCGATCACTCCCGAGAATCCCAAATGCTCGCATATCACATAAACCAGCATCACATCCGTCAGGCTGATCAGAATATGTTTGACCGGATCCCTGGTAAGCTTCAGAAGAGAAAAGAGCAGAAAAGATACAACAACCGCAACAAAAATAGCACCGAACAGTTCTTTTCCCATGATATAGAAAAAATTTCCTCCCTTTTGCTGGGAGAGGATTCCTTTTACAAACAAAAACAATGCGACACCTGTCCCGTCATTGAACAGGGATTCGCATTCTATCACAGACGTCACATTTTTGGACATGCCGAGTTTATTCAGGATACCTGTGGCAGCAATCGGGTCCGTAGGGGAAACGATACATCCCAGCAAAATACAGGTCCACAGATCCATATTCATATGAAAAACAAAAGAAACCGCAAAAAATATAAGTCCGTAAACCGCTGATGACACTACGGTACCAAGAAGCGCAAGCAGACCGATGGGACGTAGATTCTGTCTAAACTTGGTTACAGACACCCGGCTGGAGCCGGCAAACAGCATAAAACAAAGCACACCATCCAGAAGATAAGCGGCAAAATTAAAGTGATTACGCCCCCGCAACGCCGATGCCACAGCGGAAGCGCCCGGTATCTGTCCCAAGATAATAACAAGCACACTGATTCCCAGCGAAAAGAGGATCAAAACAATATCGCTCTGTATATGCAGCCATTTTTCATTTACAGCGCCAACCACTACGATCAGAAGTGCAACTACCGCAAAATAGGAAAGTACACTCATATCCCATTTCTCCTCAAAGGCAATAACTTTGTTTAATTATCATAGCATTGTCCGTATGAAAAAGGTATTAACAAATCATTTGTCACATAAAGATTTCATAAATCAACCACGTTTCAGATTATCAGCTATTTGCCGTAATTGATTTATGTGTTTTTCAAAAAAGATCTTATACCCCTTACAAAAATAGTTTTTGTAGGTGCCATCAGCCTGCAATACCCTGTTTCGCTGACAGCCATTACGACACAAAAAGCAATAATCACATCTTCGGCATTCTTCAGAAACCATTTGGGATGTCTCCCGAAACTGAAGCTCAGCCCTTTTTTCATCCATCTGTCCAATGGTATTTACATTAAAATTTCCCAGACTGTACTCATCCAGCATATAGAAATCACAGGGATACACACTTCCGTCCGCCTCAACAACATATTGTATTCCACAAATTCCCTGATGCTCACAAGCCTCCGGTAAAAAACCCAAAAGAATTCCTATGTAATTTTCAAACTGACGAATATAGGGCTGCTGTCCTTTTTTATAATCAGCATACCAGCTTTCGAAAAGCTCCGATAAAAATTTTCCATATTGTTCAGAAGTCAGGGAATAGGGATAGTTCCCTTTATCCTCATACAGAGGATCCATGCAGGCAATATACTGCTGAAAATCCCAGCCTTTTTTCTTATAATCAGCATAAATTTTTTTGATGTTTCCCGCCACCTCTTTGTGGGTCACTGTCAGAATATTGTATTCTACTCCAAACCGATTCATCATCTCACATGCCTCGGCGATCTTTTTGTAAGTGGCTTCCCCACTTGGAAATTTGCGGTAGCGGTTATGTATCTCTTCAGTCCCATCAACAGAAATACCAATCAGAAAATGATTCTCCCCGAAAAATTCACACCACTTCTCTGTCATGTTCGTGCCGTTCGTCTGAAATGCATAATGAACAGGAATCCGTTTGCGGTTGTAATGATTGACATACTCCACAAATTTCTTAAAAAAATCCAATCCGGCCAGGGAAGGTTCTCCTCCCTGAAAAGTGAAGAAGCACGCTCCGTCAGTATGTAAAATCGTCTTTCTGACCACATTTCTTAAAGTTTCTTCTGACATTCTGCCGTAGGACTTCTGTCTCCTTTTTTCCTGCTCATCACAGTAGAAGCAGTAGTCACATTTCATATTGCAAAGGCCTGACACAGGCTTGATCATAACACTGATGTTTTTCATCTTATTCCAGTGACCCCTCAGATTTTTTTCGATTTGCCCCCTCGACCGGCATTCCCGTTGCATAGTCCAGACGCTTTGGCTCATATTCCTCATCCATTCTCTGCCTTGTATAACCGGTATAACTCCAGGTTGCAGGTGCTGCATCCTTTCTCCACGGACGTCTTTCCCATCGATAACTTCGAAATGGATCTCTTGTCCTGTTCATCCAGTCCAGAATTTCTTCATGAAGTCGCTTTTTGTCTTCATAAAACTCATCAGAACCGATCAGATTATGCATTTCATATGGATCATTTAAGGTATCATAAAATTCATCAATATCTTCCAGCAAATGAACAACCAGCTTAAATCTTCCGTCAAAAGCTCCTCGCATCATCTGCAATCCTCCAAAACCGTCCAATTCCTGCTCATACCTCGTAAATTCTGTAAAAACGCAGGAATTGATCCTGTTCTCGGGATTCTTGAATGCCGGGAGCAAACTTTTCCCCTCTAACAATTTTGGAATAGGTAGTCCCATATACTCCATAATTGTGGGAACAAGATCAATGTGACTTACAGGCTGATCATCCACAAGATTTTTCCCGATTTCAATTCCACTCACAATAAACGGAATACATGCCACTTCCTTATACATCACCGCGCCCTTACTGTTTAAACAATGACTCTCACAGGCTTCTCCGTGATCAGAAGTATAAATAATCATGGCATCCGGTGCATTCTTTCGCACTGTATTGATGACACGCCCTATTTCCGTATCAATAAACGCATTGCATCCCAGAAGTCCTGCGATGGCAATTTGTATCCCATCCCGATCAGTTTTCAGATTATCTCCCGCCCAGATTTTCTGATACTCCGGTTTCCCCTCCAGTGTATCCCATACATTAGGTGCTTTCGGGAATTCATAATCCTTAAACATGGATGCATAAGGTTCCGGACAGAGACTGGGATCATGAGGTTCATCAAAGGATACAGTCAAAAAGAAATCCTCATCTTTGTTCTTCTCCACAAAATCAACAGCACGATCTGCACAGCGATGTCCATAGGTAAAATCAGCACTGATTCCCAGTTCTCTGGTAGACCCTTTCCTTGACAATCTGCGTTCTTCCTCAGTCAGTTCCTCGAGATAACATCTCATATCATACCAATATTCAGGATCCCATCCTTCGGGGCATCTTCCCAGTCCGAAATAATCTCCCCCATCCAAGTGCCACTTCCCGATAAATGCACAGTGAATACCATTGTCTGTGAGACGCTGTCCTATCGTTTTATTATTTGCTCCCAGAGCCAGACCATTAGCAAAGCTGCCGTTCGAGTGAGGATACATTCCCGTAAACATAGCCGATCTCGCCGGTCCACAAACGGGCTGACAGGTATATGCGTTGGTATATCTGATTCCCTCTTCTGCAAGCCTGTCCAGATTAGGTGTGTTCATCATCGGATTGCCGTAGCATCCAACCATATCCTGCCTGGTTGTGTCTGTCATGATAAGTACTATTTGTTTTTTCATAACCCCATAGTCTTCCTTTCCAGTCGATTTACAAAATCACTTCAATTAATACTATACTATTTATTGATTTATGTGTAAAATGATAAATATTGATATTTGTCATAACCAATATGGTATGATAAATATCAGAATATGACAATCTGAAAGCTAAGGAGACATATCACTATGACATTGCGACACATGAAAATATTTGTTGTGGTCTATCAGGAGATGAATATAACAAAGGCTGCCGGAATTCTGCACATGACACAACCAGCAGTGACCCGTTCCATTCAGGAACTGGAATATCATTACGGAATTCAACTTTTTGAACGGTTGAATCATAAACTATATAAAACAAGATTGAGCGACGAATTCTATTCTTATGCTTTACATATGACGGATTCCTTTGATCTTATGGAGAAAAGATTTAAAGATCAGGATAAACTGGGATTTTTGCGTGTTGGCGCAAGTATAACACTTGGAAATCACCTGATGCCAAAAGCTCTATGCCGGCTGAAGGAAGAAGATTCGTCTTTTGAAATCAAAGTAATGGTATCAAACGGCGAATCATTGCAAAGAGCACTTCTCGACAACAAGATTGATCTGGCCTTTATTGCTCAGAGAAAAAGGAAGTGCCGGTCGCAGCTTTGTTGATCATATCTTTGAGAGTCATGATTTAGTGCTAAATCCAATTTGGGAAAGTACCAGTACAGAGGCACTTGTCAAGGCGGTCGGGTCAGGACTTGGGATTTCCCTGCTTCCTGAACAGTTGGTAAAAGATGGTCTTTTATCAGGACGAATCGTTTCCCGTGATGTGGAAGAGGAATCGTTTGAAAGAACCAATTACATTTTATGGCATAAAAATAAATATCTTACTCCATCCATCAACCATTTTATCAGTATATGCAGGGAGATATCCGAAGAATTATAAGAAGCAGGTATTTCAAAACCTGCTTCTTATCAAATACTATTACATTTTGACATATTGCTTGTAGATTTCCTCTACATCATCTGTTCCGACTGTTTTGATTGCAGAATATATCTTGCGGATTGTTTCCTCATCCACTTCCAACATCTCAGCGGTTTCTTCGACCATCAGGTTCTTCACATATTTTCTATATACTTGCTGTATTAATGTTTGGTCGCGGCCTTCTGCTCTTCCAAACTCAATACCCTCTTCACGGACAATCTCAACACCTTCTTCACGTAATGAACGCTCATATTTCTTTACATCAAATTCTTCAAGCAGCATTCCCAATACCTCCGACCGATATTTTCTTAGGAACTCCTCAAGGATTTTACATTGCTTCATCAGCTCTGCATTATGTCCATGGTTGATGTTAAGCACTTTTACGGCAAGCACCACATCTGACCTATGTTCTTTGTTTTCAAACGCATCGGAAAGCCTGAGGGTCTTTTCCTCCGGCATTTCCCGATCCCCATTATAAAAAACTACGCAATGAGGTGTTGGAAGCGTTATCTGCTTAGATCCATAAAGGCTTTCCTTGGCTTTCTATATGATTCCTTGATATTCCTGTGCCAGATAAATCAGGAAACGCACTGGCAGATTAGGATTCACTGTACTCTGATGCTCATAAAGATTCAAAACCCCGGCAAGAATAAACGCCAAGTCATTCTTCATCACCACATAAACCGCACTTTCAATCGTCACCACCTGCAGCATCGACGGATCCTGATAATCGGTTCCATTCAGTGCGTTATACAGTTGCAGCAAAGCGTCTCTGTCCTTCTCAAACAGAAAACGAAAGAGTCTGTCCTTGATCTGGCGGTGGACCTTATAATGTCTTCTGTCACGCCAATCATTCCAAAAGTTTCTCAGATAGTTTTTCATATGGTATCCTCCCTAGATTTTGGCAGGATACTTTTACCCTTCGTAGATTTCTTAAGTTCCTGCCATATTGTTTAGTAATAGAGAAAAAACTGGCAGAAACTGCCTGAATGTACGAAATGTACACTATTTCGATTTTTTCTGACGGATATATTACAAGAAATTTTCGATCAATTGTCAATGGTATTCAGAACACCAGGTTAGCAAAATGCACAATACAACATCTTGTGCTTTTCATACTAATAATAATTTTCAAGCAACAATATATCGTTTTTTTCCCTGTCACAACCTTTCTATTTTCTACACTCCAAAAGCTAAAAAAGCGGATGAGCAAACTGCCCATCCGCCTTCTTTCTACTTATTAAAAATCTAAAGCATCTTATGCAAAAGGATTCTCAGACTTATAAAGCATTCCCTTAGGCTGATTGAATCCGATCTCATCAAGCTCTACGCCGATATACTTAAGTACTTCGAACAGAGCCTTTCCGTAGTGACCGAACATAACAGCGCCGTGGTGAGGATAGTTGCCCTCAATCAAAACGTGGCGATAGAATCTGCCCATCTCAGGAATTGCGAATACACCAATGCCGCCGAAGGACCTGGTTGCAACAGGAAGTACTTCACCCTGAGCGATATAAGCGCGCAGCTTGTTATCAGCTGTGGACTGTAAACGATAGAAGGTGATCTCACCGGGAGCAATATCTCCTTCCAGGGTTCCGTTTGTTACCTCTTCGGGAAGTGCTCTCGCCATGATCATCTGGTTCTTCATGCTGCAGAAAGCAAGCTTCTTGGAGTTGGTATTTCCGCAATGGAATCCCATAAAGGTATCCTGATGGGTATAATCGAATTTGCCCTTAATGGATTCTTCATACATATCATCGGGAACAGTGTTGTTGATATCAAGCAGAGTAACGATATCGTTGCTGATCGCAGTTCCGATAAACTCGCTTAAGCAGCCGTAAATATCAACCTCGCAGGATACCGGAATGCCCATACCGGTAAGCCGGCTGTTTACATAGCAGGGAACGAAGCCAAACTGAGTCTGGAATGCAGGCCAGCACTTTCCGGCGATTGCAACATATTTGCGATATCCCTTGTGAGCTTCCACCCAGTCAAGCAATGTAAGCTCATACTGAGCCAGCTTGCTTAAAATTTCAGGCTTCTGGTTGCCTGCACCGAGCTCCTCTTCCATTTCCTTTATCTTTGCGGGAATTCTCTCATCACCAGCATGCTTATTGAATGCTTCAAATAAGTCAAGCTCGGAGTTCTCTTCGATTTCAACACCTAAATTGTAGAGCTGCTTGATAGGTGCATTACATGCAAGGAAGTTGAGCGGTCTGGGACCAAAGCTGATGATCTTTAAGTCTTTCAGAGCAACGATTGCTCTTGCAATGGGTACAAATTCATTGATCATATCTGCGCACTCTGCAGCGGTTCCCACAGGATACTCAGGAATATATGCCTTGATGTTTCTGAGCTTTAAGTTGTAGCTTGCGTTCAGCATACCGCAGTAAGCGTCACCTCGTCCTCCAATAAGGTCGTTCTGGCTTTCCTCGGAAGCTGCAACAAACATGGCAGGTCCGTCAAAGTGCTTTGCAAGTAAGGTTTCAGCGATTTCAGGACCAAAGTTTCCGAGATAAACACAGAGCGCATTGCAGCCTTCCTTCTTGATATCCTCAAGAGCCTGCACCATATGAATTTCACTCTCTACGATACAGATGGGACACTCATAGATATCCTCTGCATCATATTTTGCCTTGTAAGCCTCTACAAGAGCTTTTCTTCTGTTAACGGACAGCGATTCCGGGAAACAGTCACGGCTTACAGCCACGATTCCGATTTTTACTTTTGGTAAATTGTTCATTTGAAACATCCTCCTACTTAATATATATTTAGTAACTCTCATGATGTATAAATCAAAGAGCATGAATGAATTTTCATTACCATACTGCATAAAAATGAGTTGATGGCGATTTTGTGCACTGTGTAGATGAGACTCATAAAAACGTGGAAGCCTTTGCTGAACACGTTTTTAGTATTAGAGACTCATCGGAACGTAAAGTGCACATGAGCCACAATCATTTTTATGTGTGATGGCAACTCAATATTCTTTATACCCTTTGATCTGACATCAAACTACTCATTGATATTGAGGTTCTTCCCCACAAGTCCCATAGGACTTCCTTCCGGCAATCCTCCTTCGGGATGACCGAGAAGCCATTTGTTCTTTGCTGTCAGGTGTGCGTCCTCACCGCCTTCATGCTTTGCCTCAAGCTCCAGATTGGTTCCCTTGGGCAGAACAACCACTACCTTAAAGCCTGCACCGTCCACGCTGCAGGGTGCATAGTGAAGTGTTGTGGCATAAACCTCCACCGCCGTTCCCGCAGGGATCAAAAATGCTTCCACCTTAGAGGTGTCATAGGTAAAATCATCGGTGATGTCCTGCTGGCAACCCAGCATCAGGACAGCATCGGTAGCTGCCACGTTGATCTCTGAGCTTCTGTGATACTCAAGGGCATTTAACATACAGTTATGTCCGTTGCAGTATCCAACCTGAACAGCCAGCTCTCCGTATGTCTTGTCTGTCAGCTCCTTCATAACCGGAAGTGCTTCGAGAGCAGCATCCCCCGGCACATAAACCACATCATCGGGACAGGGCGTTTCATCCATTGCCCTTACAAGCTCCGTAAAATCAACGTTCTTTACGACTCTGCCATATTTCCTGAATTTTTCATCCGTTACACTGTAAACCTTCATCTTATTCTCCCTTCTTATTTTTTATGTGATTGATACCCGCTTACTGCCGGGTGCTTTACTTAATGATATCGAACAGCGGCTTGCAGGCAGGATAAATCTGCTTAAACTGCTGATAACGCTCTTCATATTTAGCCACCAGTTCAGGCTCCGGCTCTACCGTATCAATGATCTTCACAATCTTTGCTGCCGCTTCCTCCACATTTGCATATTCACCGCAGGCAACTGCTGCCAGCATGGCACCTCCGAGAGCAGGGCCTTCTTCGCTTTCGATCACATCCACCTTCAGGTTTAAGATGTTGGCGATCATCTTTTTCCAGAGAGGACTCTTGGCACCGCCGCCGCAGATCTTGGTTCTCTCAATTTTAATTCCAAGGGATTTTGCTACCTCAAAGGAATCACGGAGTGCAAAAGCAACGCCCTCGAGAACAGCCTGCGTCATATCGGCTCTGCTGGTATCCATGGTCATGCCGATAAAGGTACCTCTGGCATTGGGATTATTATGAGGGGAACGCTCGCCCATCAGATAAGGCAGGAAGTAAACATGGTTCTCGCCAAGCTTCTCAATTCCCTTTTGTTCCTCACTGTATTTGTCTGTTCCGATGATGTCTTCCATCCACCATTTATTGCAGGAAGCTGCGCTGAGCATACATCCCATGAGGTGATAATGACCATCGGCGTGTGCAAACGCGTGAAGTGCATTATATTTATCCACGCCAAAATTCTTAGAAGAAATAAAGATGGTTCCACTGGTACCGAGAGAAATATTGCACATTCCGTCTCCTACCGTACCGGTTCCCACTGCAGCTGCCGCATTGTCGCCTGCACCTGCTGCCACCTTGACGTTTTCCGGAATGCCAAGCTCTGCTGCAATTTCCTTCGTCACGGTACCCACACAATCATAGCTTTCATAGAGCTTCGGAAGCATCTCTTCCTTAATTCCGCAGATGTCGCACATTTCCTTTGACCAGCAGCGGTTCTTCACATCCATAAGAAGCATACCGGAAGCATCGGAAACATCGGTGCAGTTTACTCCTGTAAGCTTGTATGCAATATAGTCCTTCGGAAGCATGATCTTCACGATCTTTGCAAAATTCTCGGGTTCCTTGTTCTTTACCCAGAGAATCTTGGGCGCCGTAAATCCGGTGAAGGAAATATTTGCGGTATACTCGGAAAGCTTATCCTTACCGATCACATTGTTGAGATAATCGCATTCCTCGTAAGTTCTTCCGTCGTTCCAGAGAATAGCAGGACGGATCACATTGTCGTCCCTATCCAGAATGACAAGTCCGTGCATCTGTCCGCCGAAGCTGATACCTGCAATCCTTGACTTGTCTGCCTCCGCGATCAGCTCCTTCATACCGGCGATCACCTGGGTGTACCAGTCCTCGGGCTTTTGTTCTGACCAGCCGGGATGGGGAAAATAGAGCGGATATTCTTTGGAAACGATCTTCTGAATCTTTCCTTCCCCGTCCATCAGCAGCAGTTTTACTGCACTGGTTCCTAAATCAATACCTATGTATAACATCATAACCCTCCTTATATAGAATAGTTTATTTAAAATCCTGTATGTTTTCCTGCATGATGACCTCAAGCTTGGAGTAGCGCTTCTTCTCCTCCTTGCACTTTCCGTAACACATTTCATCAAACAGGATTTTGACCGCAAGATAGGCCTGCTGATTCAGATCCTGATAAATCACCGCATCGATGGTGGAATCCTGCACATAACCTCTGATCTCATCAAAGAGGTCAAAGCCCACCAGCCGGATGTCCTTTCGTCCAAGATCGTTCAGCACTCTGCCGATCACATCCGGTCTGTAAGTCAGATCATAAATTCCTTTCAGTTCTTTTTCGCTCCTGATGCAGCCTTCCGTTGCTTCGTAAATGTCCTTTTCCTCCATCAGACCATATGCCACAGGGAGAACTTCCACTTCAGGGTATTCTCCGATCTTATCCTGAAAGCCCCGTATTCTGGACACCACGTCACGATTGGTCTGATACTCCGGTGTCACAGGTACAAATACTTTGCCGCCATCAGGAAGCATCTTTCCGAGAAGCTCTGCTGCCAGCCTTCCGCTTCTGTAATAATCCACACCAACATAATAACTGTCTTCCCATTTTTCCACATCACGGCTGAGGAGCACCACAAGACAATCCCGTGCTTTTAGCTTTTCAAGGATCTCCCGAATCACCTCTTCATGGGAATAGGCAAGAACAAAACTGGTTACGCCCTGCTTCAGCATTTCCTCCACAGCAGAAAGCTGCTCCCGTGGATTTTCCACATCAAACTCGGAAGTCAGGAGGGAAAGTCCATCATCGCCGAATTCTTTTACCGCCCGTTTCAACCCCTTTCCCACTTCTGTGGAAAAGTAGTTGGCGCTCTTTGACCGGAATCCCACATAGCCGATGGTATAATGCCTGTTCATGGCAAGGTTTCTGGCATTTCTGTTCTGTACGTAATGATACCTTTCAAGTGCTTCGTTAACAATGCGGCAGGTCTCTTCACTGACATTGCCTTTGTTTTTGAGCACTTTGTATATTGTTGTGCGTGATATCCCTATTTCTTTGGATATATCCTCCAATGTCATTCGTGATAGTTCTTCCATTTTTTCCTCATCCAGCAGTTGTTAACACGTGTTAACTATATATTATCACCAACATTGTTTACTGTCAAATACTATCTTGCCTATTTACAGTGGAGTTTTACAATTTCTTCTCATAACACCACCATTCTTCTCCATACATGCTGCACTCTCCTACCACGTCAAAATGCAGTTTATCATAAGAGCGGATTGCCTTCTGATTTGCCTTGCAAACCGGAAAATGCACACTTTTCTTGCCCTGATGGCGCAGCTCCTCCATGCCATATTGCAAAAGCAGCCTGGCAATTCCCTGATTCTGATATTCCGGCTTCACCCCGAGCCTTGATAGTTCAGCAGAGGGCTGAAGCCCCCTGCTCCAAAAGGAAAGGTTTTCCGTTATTTTTTATCCGGATTACACACCTGACTTTACATCCGGAAATGCTCCATACTTCCTGCCAGTTCACGGGCAATTTCCTTCAATCTCTCAGCACTCTCCTCTACCTGTTCAAAACTGCCTATCACTTCCCCTGTTGTCTCATTGGTTTCACAGGTGGTCTGCTCATTTTGTCTTGCAATTTCAGAAAGATCATCCACTGTCTGCACAATTTGATTTCTGGAAATCTCAAGTTCCTTCGCGGCATTTCCAATCTGTCCGATACTCTTAAGAGAGATGTCGATTCCTTTCGTAACCTCTCCTACAATTTCTTCCGTATGAAGCATATTTTCATTTTGCTCATCTATGATCTTTTGCACATACTGCATGGTGGAAACTGCTTTATCGGAATCTTCTATCAGTCTTGCAATCACTTCCTCGATCTCACTGCTGGATTGATTGGATTGCTCCGCCAGCTTCTGAATCTGTGCTGCCACCACGGCGAAGCCTCGCCCGCTTTCTCCGGCTCTGGCGGCCTCAATGCTGGCATTTAAAGAAAGCAGATTTGTTTCCTCAGCAATATCAGCGATAATGGACGCTGCTTCCCGTATCTTCTGTGCGGAGCTGTTGGTCTGATTGGTCTGCTCTGTGATCAGTGCCACAGACTTCTGCACTTCATCATTAATGTTTTGCAGCTCTTTCATGGTCTTTGCCGCACTCTCACTTGAGCTCTGCATCCAAGCAGCATTTTCATTGAGCACATTGACTTCCTCTGCTGTTCTGGAAATCTTTTCTCCCATATCCGTTACATTTTCCGAAGCGCTCTGAGAGCTCTTTGCCTGTCTGGCCGCACTGTCTGTAATGATATTTACCGCATTTCCCACACCATGCATGGCTGCTGTTGTTTCCCTTGCAGTAGCTCCCAGTGTTTCGGCGGCAGCAAGTATCTCACTTACATTTGAAGTGATCTGTGTAATGATATTCCCCAGTTCATTTTTCAAAAGCTGCAGTGCCCTGGACAGATCTCCGATCTCATCCTTTCTGCGAAGCAATCCTGCATTTACTTCCACTCCAAGATCACCCTTTGCCACGGTTTCCACCAGACCGATACTCTGCTTCAGATCTCTGGTCAATGACCCGGCGATCAGCACCGCCATAATACTGCAGAGGATCATAACCGCTGCAATCGCAATGATGATGGTATAAATAATCTGATTGACGGCTTTATCCTTTACCGATTTATTAACACCTGCGAAAACCATTCCGATGGGCGCATCATTTCCCTTCTGATACACCGGCACATAATATCCATAATTCATGGTTCCGTCAAGTGATACCGACTGGCTGAAGTACTCCTCGCCCTGCTTCAATACCTTGTCAGCCACGATGCTTCCTGCCGGCGATCCCAAGATACGTTCACCGCTTTCATCCATTGCCGACGTCATGATACGTTTATCTCCATAAAAGAAGGTAACATCCATACCGGAATTTTCTTTGATACCGTCCACAAGACTCTCTGATTTGGAAATATTATATCCGCCCTTCCAGATATCTCCGTTTGCGGCTTCTATGTAATCTCCCGCATTCTGATCGTAAGCCGCAAGTGCTGTAGACGCTGTTCCCTTAAGAGATTCTCTTATCTCACCAAGCAGAGAGCTTTTCACCGTAGTCAGCGTAATACCAATGATCAGCAGTCCCAATAATAAAACAGGGACAACTGCCAGAGAAACCATCTTTTTCTTTAAATTCCACTTCATCTTCTGTCCTCTCTATTCCACTATTTCCACATTTTTGTAGTACCAGTTGATCCCGCCTGTGATTGTGGCATCATCCAGTGTTCCGCCAGCCTCGCCGATGATTTCTCCCGTATTGGTCTCCAGTTCTCCGTCGAAAACATTAAATTCACCGGTAAGCATCTTATTTTTCATTTCGTCCACCTTCTCCTGTGTTCCCTCTGCACAGAAATCCGCCAGTGAAGTAATATTCACCAGTCCATCTGCCAATCCTCCGTAATAATTGGAGCCATCCCACGTTCCGTCAATCAGGCTCTGAACAGCGGCTGTATAATAGGCACTCCAGTTCCAGATCACACTGCACAAACAAGAGTCAGGCGTTTCCTTGCTCATATCCGAATTATAGCCGATCCCGTATACGCCCTTTTCCTGAGCAAGCGTCTGCGGATAAGGAGTATCACAATGCTGTGCCATCACATCGCAGCCCATATCGAGGAGCTTTCTTGCCGCGGCTTCCTCTCCCTCCGGATCATACCAGCTGTTTGTGATCTTCACATATATTTTTGCATCCGGATTGACAGAAGCGATTCCGATTGCAAACGCATCTATCCCTCCGGTCACCTCAGAGTTTGAGGAATCCATTGCCGCCACATATCCGATCTTATTTGTTTTTGTCTGCATACCCGCTACGATGCCGCTTAAGTATCTTGCCTGATAAATTCTTCCAAAATAATTGTTAAAGTTTGTTCCGTTGCTCATGTAGCCTGTCCCATGCGAAAAATAAACATCCGGATATTTTTCCGCAAATTCTGCCATCGGCTCCATATAGCCCCAGCTTGTGCCAAATATAATATTACATCCCTCATCAACGCACTCCTGCAGCGCTTTTTCTGTTGACTCTTTATCCTCAGCAACGTTCAGTTTCCGTATGATCTGATCGTCTGAAAGTCCCAGATTCGCCTGCATTCCCTGAATACCCAGATCATGCGTGTAAGTGTAACCGCTGCCCTCCGCCGGATCTGTCAGATGCAGCACTCCCACTTTAATCTCCTCTTTGGGAATTCCGACCGTTGCATCATCTGTCTCTTCTTCTGTTTCCTCAGAATCGCTCTCACCCGCTTCCTCTGTGGTTATCTCATATCCTGCATTGGTTGCATAGTCATCAATTTCTTCTGTTTTCCCGCAACCGACGCCGGCCAATAGAGCCAGCAGGAAAATCCCGCACAATATCCTCTTTTCTGCCATGAGTTTATCCTTCTTTCTGTAAAAGTCTTATAATCTGATTATATATGCAATCTTTACAAAAAGAAACCTCTAAATTCTCTGCTGGTTCATAAATGCGCGCTACCAGGCACACCACCAAACACCGGCACACTTTACGCATCGTTCTGTTGAACAAAAAAGCAGCCGGATTTTGTCCCGGCTGCTTCCGATATTTCCCATCATTCAATTATTTTAAGGATATCCACACTGATGAGAGTTCCCGCTTATCCCTCAAAAGGAACAACTGCACCCTCGTAGGTTTCCTCGATGAACTTCTTGATCTCATCAGATTTAAGAACATTTACAAGAGCCTTAACGCCTTCGTTCTCTTCATTGCCTTCCTTTACAGCGATAATATTAACATAAGTCTGCGCTGCAAGGGAATCGGAAGTTTCTGTTGCAAGGGCATCTGTCTTTGCATTTAAGCCTGCATCCAGTGCATAGTTGCCATTGATAACTGCGAAGGATACCTCGCCGAGCACCTTGGGAACCTGAGCTGCTTCCAATTCAACAAACTCGATGTTGTGAGGGTTCTCTTTAATATCAAGAATGGTTGCATTGATACCTGCATCTTCATCCAGAGTGATCAGACCATTGTCCTGAAGCAGAAGAAGTGCTCTTGCTTCGTTTGTGGTATCGTTGGGAACTGCAATGGTAGCTCCGTCAGAAATGTTTGCAAGATCGCTTTCCGTACCTGCATAGATTCCGAAGGGTTCATAGTGAATACCGCCTACATTTACAAGGTGTGTTCCCTGTTCAGCATTGAAGCTTTCAAGGTAAGGAATGTGCTGGAAGTAGTTTGCATCGATCTCGCCTGACTCTACAACATTGTTGGGCTGTACATAATCATCAAATACGGTAACCTGTAAATCATATCCCTGCTCTGCCAGTAAAGGTTTTGCAGCTTCGAGAATCTCAGCGTGAGGTACTGCTGTTGCAGCTACAGTGATCACCTGTAACTCACCTGTCTGCTCCTCTGCGTCTGTGTCAGCTTCCGCTGTCTCTTCTGCAGCTGCTGTTTCATCTTCTGTTGCTTCTGTTGCCTCTGCAGCAGTCTCTGTCTCTGCTGTTGTCTCTGCGCTGCCGCCGCAAGCTGTCAAAGTACCTGCGATCATGGCTGCTGTGAGAATAAGTGCTAATTTCTTTTTCATAAAATACTCCTCCTTTTGCAGTTTCCTGCATCTATTTATGATAAACCCTGTCGGGTATTATCCGTTTTCAACCGGTGATTCTCTTATCCAGTTTCTTGGATAATCTGGTTCCGATGATCTGCAGAACCTGTACGATCATTACCAGAATAATCACGGCTGCATACATCACATTCAGCTGATTTCTGTAATAACCGTACTGAATAGCGATATTACCAAGTCCGCCTCCTCCTACGACACCTGCCATAGCGGAATATCCGAGAATCGTTCCGAGAGCTATGGTGGCTCCCACGATGAGCGAGGTTCTCGCTTCTGCTAGAAGCACCTTGAAGATGATGGTAAAAAGGCCGGCTCCCATACTCTGGGCTGCCTCAATCACTCCATGATCCACTTCAAGGAGCGATGACTCTACCAGCCTTGCCACAAAGGGAGCCGCTGCCAGTGCCAAAGGCACGATCGTTGCAGCTGGTCCGTAGCTCTTTCCCACGATCAGCTTGGTAAGGGGCATGATCGTAATGAGCAAGATCAAAAAGGGAACGCTTCTTACAATATTTACAACAAAATCAAGAATTTTATATAGTGTTTTACTTGGTCTTAATCCGCCCGGTGCCGTCACTACGAGAATGACTCCAAGAGGCAGTCCGATCGCATAAGCGATCAAGGTGGAGATCAACGTCATATAAATACTGATCCATGTATTATCAAGCAACAAACTGATCCATTTACTATCCAACATAATTTTTCAGCTCCTCCACTTCCAGATTTCTTTCCTTCAGGTACTGGATCATCTTCTCGGCGACAACAGTTTCCTCCGGCAATTGCAGAATCATCTGTCCATGTGCCACTCCACCAATGTCCTTTGTATCTGCAAGCAGAATATTGACAGGAGCCTTGCAGGCAAGCACCATATTGGCGATCACAGGTTCAAAGGAAGAATTGCTCTTAAACACGATTCTGATACAGCGCTTTCCCTGCATCTCTTCATATCTGTTTCCATCTCCCTGAAAAACCAGCTTCTTTGCAGCATCACTCTTTGGTCTTGAAAATACCTCTTCTACCGTTCCCGTCTCCGCAAGGGAACCGGAATCGATAATGGCTACGTGCGTACAGATTTCCTGTACGACCGCCATCTCATGAGTGATGATCACTATGGTAATGCCATATTTTTCATTGATTTCCTTCAATAAAGCAAGTATGGATTTCGTGGTGGTAGGATCCAGTGCGCTGGTAGCCTCATCGCAGAGAAGAATCTTGGGATTATTGGCAAGTGCTCTTGCTATGGCCACTCTCTGCTTCTGACCTCCGGAAAGCTGGGCCGGATAAGCCTTTGCCTTTTCGGAAAGTCCTACAATTTCCAAAAGCTCCTTTGCGCGCTTTCTGGCATCTCTCTTGGAAGATCCTGTAATCTCCAAAGGAAAACAAATATTGTCAAGCACGGTCCTCTGCATCAGCAAATTAAAATGCTGAAAGATCATAGCAATTTCTGTTCGTGTTTTTCGAAGTTCTCCTTCTTTCAGGGAAGCTAAATCCTTTCCCTCGATCAGCACGGTACCTGTGGTGGGACGTTCCAGGAAGTTAAGACATCTTACAAGGGTTGACTTTCCGGCACCGCTCATACCGATGATCCCGTAAATCTCTCCCTTATGGATATCAAGATTGATACCCTTCAGTGCCTCCACCTGATTGTCTTTTCCCACGAAGGTTTTGGTCACATCTTTTACCTGAATGATTGTTTCCATTTGTTCCATTCCTTCTTAATATAATACAAACCCGTTTTGTCTCTCATAAAGTTGTATCATATCACAAACCGCACTCACTTGCAACCGATTACCAATTACTTTCCTTCCCGCTATTGTTGTTTTCCTATATTTCATACTTGTTTTATATGAAATGTATGATATCACCATATGCTGCCATTGTCAACACAAATTTTCAAAATTTTTTAGTGTATAGTCCACTGTACAAATTTCCTTTCTTTTGCTATACTAAACCCATGATTCCTGCGTAAAGAGGTCTCGCAAGTCTTGCATCTTTTCATAATGTACAAAAAATCAATGAATGGCGATTTGGTGCACGGCAGAAATGAGATTCACAAAAATGTAGAAGCCCATGCTGAACACATTTTTGGTCTTTGAAGCTCATCGGAGCGCATCGTGCACATGAGCCATGAATTGATTTCTATTGTACATTATGATAAATCAAGACTCCCAAGGCCTTTTCACCCTGACATTATCATGAACAATTTCTCAAAGGAGGTATTCCTTCATATGACAACAAAAAAAGCAGTAGTTTCTCTGGGTCATGATGCCCTTGGATATACAACCTTAGCACAGCTCGATGCAGTAAAAGTGACTGCAAAAGCACTGGCCGATCTTGTGGAAGCCGGCTACCAGCTCACCATCACTCACAGCAACGGTCCCCAGGTCAGCATGATCCACAAGGCGATGACCGAGCTTCGCCGTGTCTACATCGACTATACTCCCGCTCCCATGTGTGTATGTAACGCCATGAGCCAGGGCTACGTGGGATACGATATTCAGAATTCCTTAAAGGCTGAGCTCCTTAGCCGCGGTATCAGCAAGACGGTTTCCACCATATTGACACAGGTAACGGTTGACCCCTATGATGAGGCATTCTATGAACCCACCAAGCTGATCGGTCGTAACATGTCGGCGGAGGATGCCGAGATAGAAGTAAAGAAAGGCAATTATGTAAAAGAAGAACCGGGGAAAGGCTTTCGCCGTATCATTGCTGCACCGAAGCCCCTCGACATCGTAGAAATCGAAGCCATCAGAACCCTTGCCGATGCAGGGCAGATCGTTATCGCCTGCGGCGGTGGCGGTATCCCGGTGATCGAGCAGCAGCATGCCTTAAAGGGCGCATCTGCAGTCATCGAAAAGGATGCCATTGCAGGAAAACTTGCCGGCGACTTAAAGGCAGATGAGCTGATCATCTTGACTTCAGTACCCAATGTATACCGTAATTTCGGAAAAGAAAACCAGGAAGCAATCGCTTCTCTTACCGTTCCGGAGGCGGAAGAAATGATAAAAGAAGGACAGTTTGGCGAAGGCACCATGCTTCCCAAGATTGAAGCAGCAATCTCCTACCTCTCCTCCAACAGGGAAGGAAGCGTGCTGATCACTTCTCTTAACGATGTGTCGGACGCCTTAAAGGGAAAAGCCGGAACCATGATTATGGCATAACAGACATTTATTGAATTATTTTTATAAATCACCACAAAATAAAACGGACCGATCAGATACTGATCAGTCCGTTTTCTATTTTGATATGTAACCCCTTTATCTTATCCTTTCACAGCTCCCTGCGTCAAACCATCAACGATATTGTTGGCAAAACAGCAGTAAACAACAACAGTAGGAATAATTGCAAGAACAATAGCTGCAAACATCTGACAATAATTTGTGTTATAAGGTCCTACGAACTTCGTTAAGGATACCGGAAGTGTCTTCTTTGCCTCTTTAGAGATAAATACCATAGCCAGTAACAATTCGTTCCAATTTGCCACGAAGGACATAAGTCCGGTAACCATAAAACCTGTTTTTGCAAGCGGCAACGCAACATGGGTGAACATTCCGTATACAGAACATCCATCGATACAGGCTGCTTCAAACAATTCTCTCGGAATACCCTGAAAAAAACCTACCAGAATATATATAGTGATTGGTAAAGAGATTGTTATGTAAGGAATAATGATACCCGTCAAAGTGTTGCTCAAACCAATTTTCGAAAACTGGATAAACAAAGGAATCAATACGCAATGTACCGGAATCATCATACCGATCAGGAAATAAGTCATGGTAGCATTTGCTAATTTCCAGCGCAATATAGCAATTGCATAAGCGGCCATTGAGCCAAACACCATAGATAAAACAAGTGTGATAGTACACACAACAAAAGAGTTCCAGGTAGATCTGCCAAGATTACCCATGGTCCATGCAAAACTATAGTTTTCAAACATTGGTCTCTCAGGCAGAGCCCAGGGAGAAATCATAAGCACTGCGTCATCCTTCAGAGAAGTAATAACCACCCAAAGAAGCGGCAACAGATATACTAATGCAAGAAGTGTCAGGAATACATAAATAATACCTTTGATAATTTTAGACTGTGTACTCATCTTTTTACCTCCTACATTTCATAGTTTTCACATTTGACAACCTTATTGATGAACAGCGTAACTGCAAGACACATTACAAGAAGAACCACACCGATTGCAGATCCATAGCCAAGCTTATTGTATTTGAACGCCTGGTCGTATAAGTGTGTTGCGAGAACATGCGCTCTGTTTCCAAGAAAGCCTTCCGGAATCATGTTATATACAAGATCGAAGAATTTCAGAGAACCGATTGCATTCAAGGACATCGCGGTTGCAACCATTGGTCTGATTAAAGGTAATGTAATTTTCACAAAAGCCTGTGTCTTCGTTGCACCATCGATATATGCAGCCTCGTAAATGTCATTACTGATACCGGAAATCTGTGCCATATACAGCATCATGGACTGTCCAACGTACTGCCATAACGCAACAACAGAAATAACAATAATTGGAAGGATAATGTATCCGTCTGTATTAAACAGCCACTGCGGTCCTTCTGTACAATCACTGATCCATCCAAAAGAAGCCATCATCTGGTTGATACCAAGCTTCGGTGTAAACACGAACATCCACAACAAGCCAAGCGCGGCAGAAGAAAGTACGCAGGGTAAATAGTAAATATTCTTGAATAAGTTACGTCCGAATTTAATATTCGTAAGTAATGCTGCTAACAAAAGACCAAAAATCAGCTGTGAAACGCAGGAGAATATCAAAAAGAAAAGGGAGTTTCTAAGAGCAATTCTCATGGTCTTATCTTTTGTAAACAACAGAACATAGTTCTTAAATCCAACAAACTTGATTGGATAGTTTACTTTGTAGTCACAGAACGAGAAATACACTGCCCTGCATATAGGGTAAAACAATACTGCAGTAAAAAGAATAAATGCAGGAGCAATAAACAACAGAATCGCTTTTTTGTTTCTTAATAGTTTATCCATAAAACCTTCCCTTCCTTTTCTTGTATATATTTACGATGATTCACATCGTATATACCGACCAAATAACAGACTCCCCTATTGCTGACCTTTATATAAGAGGCTCCAATGAATCCCCTATATAAAGGTCAGCACCCTTTTGGGGTGCTGGCCATATGAAAAATAGCTAGTATTTTTCAAGGAGTACTTCGCTTAAGCTGTAAGGTACTTCTTACCAAACGTTCATCTCATAGTAGTCCTGAATAGGCTGCAAAGCTGTTGCAGGATCAGTACCCTTGAAGATTTCTACAAAGCAGTTATCGAATGTAGAACCGGCTTCTGTATCAGCAAGAGATTCGTTGTAGAATCCAAATGTAGAGGAAGCGTTCCTGAATACATCCATAACATATGCAAGTTCCGGAGGAGCTACTGATGTATCATATTCAACTGATGTTACAGGAATCTTACCACCAACTTCAGCTGTATATTTCTGAGCTGTATCATCTGTGAAGTATTTCATAAGAGCTACAGCTGCTTCAGGACATTTGGTAGTAGCGCTCATGCAGAGAGAGTCAGATTTTGCAATTACTCTGTTTGCATCCGGATTGCCACCTTCTACAGCAGGGAATGCAAATACGCCAACTTTTTCTGCAAAACCTTCAGCACAAGAACCGTTAATCTGACCGATAGCCCAAGAACCCTGAATCAGGATAGCAGCTTCGCCATTGTAGAATGCTGCTGTAGCGATATCGTTGTCATCACCAGCTGCTGTCTTCTGGAAGTATTTGGAAAGCTCCTGAATCTGTAAACCAGCATTGATAACCTTCTCATCCATCCAGTCTGTTTTGTGCTCTTTCACGTCATCAAGTACAAGACCATTTCTGTCGCAAAGGTAACCAGCTACCATGGATAAACACCATGCTGTACCAGCAGAAATAGTGATAGGTGTATATCCGGCATCCTGCAATTTCTGGCAAGTGTCTAACAATTCTGTAAATGTCTTAGGAACTTCTGCACCAGCTGCTTCGAACATCTCTGTATTGTAGAATACACAAGCCGCAGCGATGTTAAGAGGAACAGCATAGATACCATCAGGGTATGTGCTGCCACTGAATACAGCATCAGATGTAAAAGTATCTTTCCAACCATCTGCTAAGTAATCGTCTAATTTAGCAGCAACACCTGTTAAAGCGTAGTCGTTCATGTTTGCACCAGGAGAGCAGATAAAAACGTCCGGTGTTTCGCCAGCTGCTACTAGAGCGTTAAGCTTTGTGTAATACTCTTCCAGATTTGTTGTGATTGGTGTTACATGATACTGACCTTCATAATCTTTGTTAAATCTCTCGATTACCTCTGCATAACCTTTAGAAATAAGGTCTTCTGTTGCATTCAGGTCATCCCAGAACATCCAGGTGATCTCCTGAACCTCTCCGCTTGCTGCTGTGTCTGCTGTGTCAGCTGTGTCAGCTTTTTCTTCTGTAGAAGCGGAAGTGTCTGACGAAGGAGCAGATGTATCTGCTGATCCGCCGCATCCCATAAGTAAGGATGCTGTCATTGCTGCTGTAAGAATTACTGATAACAATTTCTTTTTCATCTTTATCCTCCCTTTACGAATAAAATTATTGATAGCTTGTTGCTATGGTTACAGTATAGCAATGGACTCTTTTGGCTGCTAATGGATAATTGCTATTCATGCGTCAAATATTGCTAATTTTAATTTCGTTTCGTTTGTGCATTTTTAATCTTTATTTATTTGTTTTTTCTCTTTTGTTGTTCATTTATTATACATTTTTCACATTTTGTTTCATTTATATTAGCTTTTTGGCAATTTTATTCTGATTTTACACGTGAAAAACTTCATTTATTACATTTTCAAAAGGCAATTTCTGCAAAAAAGGAATTCCCTATTATCAGCATAAACATACAGCTGACAACAGGGAACTCTATTGTAATATTCCTATTCTTTTTCAGTCACTTTTCTAGTCCAGATTCAATTTTCTTCTGATCAGATACTCACTTAAGAAATACAGTCCGACGGACACAAGTATGGCGAGCACACTCATGCCGAAATAACAAGGAGTTAACACGTCAAATACACTTTCCGGCATCTCATTCGATACCTTGAAAACCACAACCGGCACAAATACAATACAGGATAAAATCTGTACCACAGTGTTGATTGCAAAGTAGGCGCCGATAGAGCCAAGTACCTTGTGCTTTCCAACCATCTGACCGATAGAAACGGAACCCACGATCATCATGGCACCGCTTACGATTCCCGCAAGAAATGCACAGAGCATGCTGGTAATAAAGCCGATCAGACTCATATTTCCGAAAAAGCCTTCCTCTGCAAGCACCTCAAAAATCTGTCTGTAGACCTCCCGGAAGGTTAATCCGTCACTGTGCAGCGCAAGGATCGCCATACTCCCAAAGATTGCCACACTGATCAGAATCGCAACGGTCGCAAGCATCTGCCATGCCATCATGGGAAGAATTTTGGAAAGCAGGAGCTCATGGCTTGTGACAGGAAGCGTATGGGTCAGATAGCCCTCATCCGTAAACATGGTCTTATAAAAGTGGATCGCCAGATACAGGGTAACACCGATGCTAACCCCGATAATGGCAAAATAGTACAGCATCCATACCAGCATCGCGAGAATCCCAAGTCCGCTCAGCTCGCTATCCCATACGGGTGCAAAAAAGGTAGACCCAGCAAAAACGGAAACAACAAGAAGTATTCCCAGCAAAATAGCAGGTATCTTCCATATCTCCCGCCATTCATGCTTTAATAACTTTCCTAACATGCGAACACCTCCCTGAAATAAGCATCTACGCTCTTTCCCTTTTGCTCACGGATTTCTTCCACCGTGGCCTGAAGCACCAGATTGCCTTCCTTTAAGAAAACAACTTCATCCAGTATATTCTCAATATCCGAAATCAGATGGGTTGACAGCAGTACTGTCGCATTCTCATTATAATTGGTGATGATGGTGCGGATGATATAATCTCTGGCCGCCGGGTCCACGCCGGCAATGGGTTCATCCAGAACAAAGAGATCCGCATCCCTGCTCATCACAAGGATCAGCTGCACCTTCTCTCTGGTGCCCTTCGACAACGTCTTAATCTTTGCATTTTCATCAATGCTTAAGGATGCCAGCATCTCCCTTGCCCGCTCCGGTCTGAAATCCTCATAGAAGTCCTCAAAAAATGCGAGCAATTCCGATACCTTTTTGCCGGCAGATAAATAGGTTCTTTCCGGCAGATAGGAAATATGTGCTTTGGTAACAGGTCCCGGTTTCTCGCCACCTACCAAAACCTCTCCCTCTGTCGGAGTAAGCAGACCATTCATGATCTTGATCAGGGTGGTCTTGCCGCTCCCGTTGGGACCAAGAAGCCCGATGATCCTGCCTCTTGGCAGCGTAAGGTTCAGCCCGTTCAATGCTGTTTTTTTCTTGTCATATACTTTTGTCAGATTTCTGATTTCTACCAGTTCACTCATGCACTCTCCCCTCCTGTCTCCTTTGTGAGCAGATCAATAATATCTTCCCTGTCAAATCCAAGATCTTTCATCTTTTTCACAAACTCTTTCACCTGCTCTCCGGCAAGCTGATTTCTGATTTCCTTTATCATATTTAAATCCTCCGTAACAACTCTGCCACTGGTTCTCTGTGTCATAACAAGACCACTGCGCTCCAGCTCCGCAAGTGCCTTCTGCATCGTGTTAGGATTCACACCGGCATCCGCTGCCAGCTCCCGCACACTGGGAATCTTCGTTCCCGGCTGATACACCCCTGATACAATCTGCATCTGAATCCTCTCAAGTATCTGCGCATAAATGGGACGATCAGAGTTTAAGTTCCATGCCATAGAATCCTTCCTTTCTCTGTATTATTGTATTATCCAATTAATACAATAATACGTATTTTTTCTTTTGTCAATACCTGTTTTAAGAACTTTACATATCTTTCCACAGTGCTATACTTATTCTATATTTATACTTACTATATAAAATTACATAAAGAAAGCAGGGATTTCTCATGTGGATTTTATTTGCATTCGGTTCTGCCATTTTTGCCGGTCTCACCTCCATTTTGGCAAAATGCGGAATCAAAAAAACAGACTCTACGGTTGCCACCGCAGTGAGAACAGTCATTGTACTCATTTTTTCCTGGATCATGGTTTTCCTTACCGGCTCCCAGTCACAGATCCGCTCCATTGACAAAAAAACTCTGATCTTTTTGATCCTTTCGGGACTTGCCACCGGCGCATCCTGGCTTTGTTATTTTAAAGCTCTTCAGCTGGGAGATATCAACAAGGTGGTGCCTATTGATAAATCCAGCACGGTGCTGACCATTCTTCTCGCTTTTCTCTTTCTCCACGAAAAGATCAGTGCCCCCAAGGCGGCAGGCGTGATTCTGATTGCCATCGGAACCTTTCTTATGATCGAAAAAAAGGCTTCCGAAAAGGACAAAAAAACTGAAGGAAAAAGCTGGCTGCCTTATGCTTTTCTCTCTGCCATCTTTGCGAGCCTCACTGCCATTCTCGGCAAAGTAGGCATAAGCGACGTGGAATCCAATTTAGGAACCGCCATCCGCACCGGCGTGGTTCTTATGATGGCCTTTCTTATGGTCTTTGTCACCCAAAAAACGAGCACCGTAAGGTGCCCGGGCAAAATAAAAGAAATCCCCGGCAGGGAATTTCTTTTTATCATACTGTCCGGTTTTGCCACCGGGGGCTCATGGCTATGTTACTACAAAGCGCTTCAGGACGGACTTGCCAGCGTGATTGTACCCATCGATAAGCTGAGCATTCTGGTAACCGTAGCCTTTTCCTATTTTGTATTTCATGAAAAGCTCACCAAAAAATCAGCTCTGGGACTCACACTCATTGTAGCCGGAACCCTGGCCATGCTGATTCAGATCTAGGCTGTTTTAGCCAAAAGAGGCTATCTGCTATACCCGAAGACGCTTAGCATGGCACCGATCATAATACAGAAATCCCCGATGTTAAAGATAATCCTCCTAAGCCATCTGAAGGGCACGTTAAAGCTCACATAGTCCACCACATACTTCTTGGTAAGCCTGTCATAGGTATTGGTGTAAGCACCTCCGAGCAGCAGCGTAAGTCCCCATTTGAGCATCCCCTTACCTGCCATTCCGAGCGTCATGGCATAGACAACCGTCAGAAGAGCGGACAGAGCCACCGATATCACCATAACCGCTTTCTGATTTTTTTCTCCGGCATTTAAAAAAGCGCCTCTGTTGTGGTGTTTTCGGATGATCAGTGCACCCCGGCACTTTTTTTCCTCCTGTCCCTCAGTCTTAGTTTCCTCGATATGCTTTTTGATTCCAAATTCCAGTCCGAATATTCCAAGAATCACTGCCAGATATTGCATGTTTGCCTCCATTTTAAACTTCTTCCCGTACAGGTCCCAGGTAAGACGCAGCCAAAGGGTTGTCTTTCCGTGAGACCACGATTTTCTGCAGAACAAAGGCAGGGCTCATCGCCTGCAAAGTGATACAATTCTGTCCCTTTTTACAATTGATTGTAATCTGATTGATCCGAATATTTTCAAGAACTCCGTTTTGCCAGCTGTCGAGCCCATCTCCCACCTTGTACCCATCCGGTACCGCATTACAGATAAATGACGATTCCTCATTGACAGAAAACGCATACAGCAGTTTCTGATCCGTAAAGGGCGGATTACCGGGTGACATATAGATGGTCACAACATATTCATCCGCCTCCGGCACCGTAAAATCATAATGAAGGGAAGGGCCTTCTCCCACAGAAAAAATTCGATCCACCGGAAATGCCTTCATGCCGGATCCGGTCCTGCCGTACTCAGGAAGCTCCAAAAACCTGCCCGCCTGTGTATCCGTTTTGGCTGAATAGTCAGCTGCCTCAAACACAAGATAGTCTTCCCAAAAATCGCCTGCGGATACTGCCGGCGGCACCTCAATCCTGATTTTTCCTCCCGCCTGTGTATGAATCACAAAGAATCCACTCCTGCCATCCGACCATGTGCTTCTGTCAATGCGCACTTTCAAAGTGATCATCCCACCTGCCGGTACAATACCCTTCGTGCTGTCAAAAGAAATCCCGTTATCCTCACAGACAATCTCATAAGCGGCATCCTCCACAGAGCCGGAATACAGAGAAACCTCCGCTTCTGACACCTTGGGATTTCTGAACGCTTTCATCTGCAGGGTCTTTCCTGTCCAGTCACCACCCTCCGTATGCTGGTCCGTGCCCGGAATTTCTGCAATAATACGTCTCTTGTTTGCCGGTTCAAATTCATAGAGTACAGGATACCGGCACTCCTCCTCATTCCAGTTCCGGAAACCGATGTGCTCTGACATGCCCATGCCATACCACCTGCCGTTTTCTATGGTATGCAGCTCCGCAATCAGCTTCCTGTCAAACCGTATCCCCTCTCTTGCTCTCTCTGCATAGGCAGCGGCCATGGTTGCCTTGATCTTTGTCAGATGGTGATTCATAGTTGTGTCGATCCAGAGCTTATGCACATTTAAGTTTGCCATCAGCGGATAATACACCAGCTGAAAAAATGGGAAATCCGCTTCCGATGGCAACCTCTTCCTTAAGCTTTTACATTCCTCCATCAGACGTTCGCAAAGCTTTCCGTGCCTTTCCGCCTCCCCGTAAGCAGTGGTATACACCTCCGCATTCATTGCCTCCGGCCTTCTCTGGGCGGCAATCTTTGTATATCCCATAAGCAGGTTCTCAATCTGTCTGCAATCTGTTTCATCCATCCATTGTCCGAATTGCCGGTGGACCCACTGCTTCGTATACTGCCTTGGCGCATTCAGATTGCTGATCCCCCAGGTATCATAATCATACGCCAGATTGAGGAAAAAGGACAACGGATACTCCATACTGAACAGATCCCCCACGTTCACGATCCAAAGCTCCCTGATTCCGCACTCGTAAGCGGCAGTCATCTGTTCCCATACCTTAGGAAGATAGGAAGAGTTCACCCATTCGTAGGAAATGGGCCAGCCGTGATAATCAAAATGGTAATACATACCAAACCCGCCGTCATGCTTTCTCATATGCTCTGTGGGAACCGTGCGCAGGTTGCCGAAATTGTCATCGCAAAGCATCAGTGTTACCCCGTCAAGCTCCTCGCAGTCCATCAGACCTTCCGTCTCATCATCACCATAATAAAACGGCTCCACTTCCTTATAAAGCGCCAGCATTCTCGGCACCTTTTCAAGATCGGGATTCACACACTCACGTATCAGCTCATTCTGGCATTTTAAGACCTTGCGCAGCAGATCGATATTATCCTTCAGCGTTGCATCCTCTCCCATAATGGTGGAGTCAGCCTCACCCCGCATTCCCACGGTGATCACATTCTCAAATTTGCCGCTGCGCAAAAGACCATCCCGCCAGAAGCGGGTAATTCCTTCTTCATTTGCATTAAAATCCCAGGCGTCCCCGTAAACGGAATCCTTCCCCCGCAGATACTTATATTCCTCTCCATGCCTCAGGCAGGGTTCATGGTGGGACATACCCATGATAACTCCCATTTCATCCGCAAGCTCGGCACTGGAAAGTCCCGGTCCGTCATCGGAAAAGATGGAGGACCACATGGCGGGCCAGAGATAATTACCCTTAAGTCTCAGCAAAAGCTCAAAAATTTCCGCATAGCATTCCCTGGTAAACCCGCCAAAATGCCGATTGCACCAGTTGCCAAAAGCGGGCCACTCATCATTGATGAAAAAACCCCGGAACCGCACGGATGGTTCCTTCGAGATCAGCCGGTCATTTTCTCCGATGGAAATCGTACTCCTTTTTACAGGCATCACCCTGTTCCAGTTCACAAGAGGGGATACCCCTAAAAGCTCCGACAAGTGAAACAGCCCGTAAATCGTTCCTCTCTTGTCGGAACCGGCAATCACCAGCGTTTCCCACCTGCTTTCGTCAGCGGATTGTATCAAAAGAAAAGCATACACCTCCCGCTTTCCCCGGATTTCATCGAAGGATAACTGCCCTGTGGCCTCTATCTTATCAAGGAGCCTGCTGTGTCCCAATGTTCCGACCACGATCCCCTGATCAAAGGTTTCCTCTGTATCCTCACTCATGTAACGAATTGCAGGTGCCGTACCAAACACCAGCTCCATATCATGGGCAACGATTCCGGCAATTCTTTTCACTCCCGGAAGCGCACTCTCATCCAGTATCATTCTGCAGCTTTTCTGCACTATTTTTTCAGCGGAAATTATATATTTCATATCTGCTCCTATCTTGCCTTTTTTCTGGCCTCGGTAAGCTGCGCAAGGCGCTTGTGGATGCATTCCCTTATATACTCCTGTTTTTCGTCTTTGACTAGATAATAAATATAAGAGTCCTCCACCATCTGCTGCGGCAGCCCTCTGCCAACCAGCTTAAAATTGACAAAACCTTTTTCGATATAATCTGAAATTTCTTCTTTTGAAATAAAAGCAGGACGATCCTTACAGTCTGCAAAGCTCCGTATGTTTTGACGATTCTGGCAGGGAAAAGGCGGTGCTATCTCATATTCCAGCTGCTTTTTTGACTCATCCCTGTAGTGTTCCACTCTCCTTTTACATCCCGGAAAACAGATCTCATCCACAAGGATCTCCACCCGGTCTGAACAGGAGCTTAAGGAGTCTAATACTTCCGCATTGTGGTTCAGATCGTAGTCAAGAACCACCATATAATAATCCTTTTTCAGCTCATCCCGCAATTTTTCCGGATCAAGGATCCGCTTGGTGGTGGAAGAGATATACTGATAACCCGGATATTTTTGACGAAGATACTGTTCCAGCACCGGCGTGTTGACCAGCACCTGATTCATCCCGTTATCGGCAAGACGCATGATCAGATTACAATAGGTATCCTGAAGATGTTCCTCCGTCAGCAGAGAATTGGTCCAGGTAAAACGCACGGGAACCCTCTTTGCATTATAACTGCCAAGAATCTTCACCATGTCATTCTTCGTTGTAAACCCGAGG
The DNA here is from genome assembly GCA_017622575.1 of Lachnospiraceae bacterium. Classification (GTDB taxonomy): domain Bacteria; phylum Bacillota; class Clostridia; order Lachnospirales; family Lachnospiraceae; genus Suilimivivens. The sequence continues at coordinate 21,908 of JAGAQU010000027.1, read as the reverse complement.
ACCGTTCTGCCTCCGTTCCAGATTGCTCCCGGAAAGGTTCCGTACACGCTTCCGATGCGATACCCGTCATGAAAGCATTCCGGATACTTTTCCATCAGATCGATCAGAATATGATTGAGACTCCGAAAATAGCAGAATCCCGGCAGGTGCCAATACACAGTTTTTGCCATGGAAAAACTCCTTTCTTTTTACGGCCACTTGGACGGACGGGGCTTGCTGACATTAATTACACCCGCCCTCACCAGATTGTTGATCAATAGCAGTCTTGTCTCACCGATACATTCCGGCTTCAACATAAATGTACAGTAGGTATCGATCAGGGAAAACAGGTTTGCCGTCCTTCCTTCAATCTTAAAGTTTGTAATGCCCATGGGAATATATTTTTCCCAGATGTCATCCGGCTTTACGAAGGTTGGATAATCCTGAATGGTATACAGACAGTTCTTATCCCCGTATTCACAATGCCAGGGGATAATGGGAATCTGCTTATCCGGAGGCATCTTACGATTCTTTAAGGCTATGCGCTGGTTTTTGGCGATATTCTTATAATGATCACCTCTGCGTGGACAGCCCGGAACACATACGGCATTGACCAGGATCTCCAGCTTCTCCGGTCTCTTCAGCTGACTAAGCAGATCGAATCGGTTATTCAGATTATAGTCAAGCACTACATACTGATAATCTTTTTCCAGTTCTTCGTTCAAAGCTTCCACATCTTTGATCTCTTTGCAGGTGGAGCTGTTCAGCTTATAGGATGGATATTTCTCACGAATATACTTCTCCAAAACAGGAGAAAAGATCATCACCTCATTCATCCCGTTGTCTGCGACCTGCATACAGAAATTACAGTAGGGATCATCCAGATCATTTTCCGTTAACAGCGGGTTGGTATAAGTATACCGTATGGGGATTCCCTGATCGTTGATGTTTTTTATCACCATGCGGATAAACTTCTCATCACACTGGTCATGATTGCTGAACCTTCCGCCATTCCAAAGAGACATGGGAAATTCCCCAAAACAGGATCCGATCTCCACATCCCGAAAATACTCGGGATGCTGCTTAAGCAGACTGATCCAGAACATATTCAGTGGATAATTATAGCGTAACCCGGGCAGGTGAAATCTTGCTGTTGCCATATTTATTTTACTCCTTTTTCTGTACCTTTCAGTTCTTCAGCTGTGATACGTCTGTAGGTAAAAAGCTTAAAGACTGCCTTCACGGGATTCTCTCTCTTTTCCTCATCGGTTGCATACATTCCTATGGTGCAGCCCACAAATCCGCCGGCCACTTCCGTGGAGAGGGCACAGATATCAATTCCCGACGCCACCGGCTTTACCTGCTTCCCTGCGCCCATCAGGAGAGTTGCTTTTGTCCCTACCACCTGTATCACCAGCGAGACGAGATTTTCCGGCAGAAATTCGGAGGCAATCACCTCTTCCTCTCCGTTCCTGCACAGGATCACATACCCCCGCAGTCCCACATATTCAAGGCGCAGGTGGAATTCATTGCTCTGTAAAAGAACGATTCCTGCTTTTGCCCCCTCAAAAAGTGTGGAAGTATCAAGCACCGCAGATGCTTCAAAAACATGAGAGTCCTGACGGATTCCCACAAAGGAGGGGCTCTTTTCCTCCGTCATTTTAATGTTCTGACAGGTCATCACAAGTCCCACACCGGGAACCGGCATAACCGCCCCTTCCATAGGATTTCTCAGAAATAAAAATTCCGGTCCCAACTTCTCCATCTGTGTAAATTTGTAAAGTCTGTTACATCCCGGTATGACAGCCCCCTCCTCCGGCAGCCATTCCGGAAGATCGATCTTCAGTTCATCGGATAAAATGCCAAGGCCCGGATTGACAACGGGCCAGCCGTTTTCCCAGATCACTCTGGCTAAAAAGGTTTCCCTTCCCATCGTTGTATAGCCGCCCGCCGGACGCACCGCCAGCATCACCATATACCATTCTCCTTTTGAAGTCCGGAAGAGATCCGCATGTCCCACATACTTAATGGGATAGCGAACCCCCAGATGTCTGTGGGTAAAGATGGGGTTGCAGAAATGATTCTCATAAGGTCCGAAGACATCACGGCTTCTTGCCACGCTGACGGCATGCTCCGGTCCTGTGCCGCCCTCCGCATGAATGATATAATAGTAGTCACCAATTTTGTATAAATGAGGCCCCTCCGGCCAATGTACACCGCGAAGCGCACCGTTCCATACATTATACACTTCACCGGTAAGCTTAAAGGTATTCAGGTCAAGCTCCTGAATCCAGATATAGTAATCACCGTCATAGCGGCAGCCCTCCGGATTGGGATGGGTTCCGATATAATAGCATTTCCCGTCATCATCAAAGAAAAGACTGGGATCAATGCCGTCTGCCCCCTCCAGATAATGGGGCTCTGACCAGGGACCTGCCGGGTCTGTTGCCGTCACCACAAAATTTCCGCCATAGGAGACATTGGTGCAGATCACGTAAAAGGTTCCCTCGTGATAGCGGATGGTAGGAGCAAAAAGTCCTCTGGAATGTCCGGTTTCACCAAGCGGTAACTGGGACGCACGGTCCATCACATTGCCGATCTGCTCCCAGTGGGCAAGGTCTTTGCTGTGCATGATGGGCAGTCCCGGAAAATAGGCAAAAGAGGAATTCACCAGATAGTAATCCTCCCCCACCGTGCAGATAGACGGATCGGGATAAAAGCCTGCCAAAATCGGGTTTTTTGCTGTTACTGACATATGTATTCTCCTTTCAATCAATCCGGTCTGCTGACGATGATCTCATTGCCTCTTGCACAGACCTTCACTTTGTTATCCTTTAATGCTAAATCCTGCAGCAGTTTTTCCGGAATCTGAAGTCTCCCTGCCCTGTCGAGCACCACATATTCATCCTGAGTTTCCTCTGTAAGGAAGCTGACTCCGCTCTCTCTGACACGGTCCGCATACTGCTCCTTTAACACTCTCTCACTGCTGATCTTTCCGTCCCTGATGGCAACCACACGATTTACCTTTTTGGAAAGCTCCATGTCATGGGTCACGATCAGGATTGTCTGTCCGTTCTTATTTAGATCCGAAAACAGATCAAAAATATAATCCGCTGTTTTCCTGTCAACACTTCCGGTTGGCTCGTCCGCCAGAAGAAGCTTTGGTGAGTTTGCCAGTGCGATGGCGATGGCAATTCTCTGCTGCTCGCCGCCGGAAAGCATATTCATCCGGCTGTTTTTTCTGTTCGGCAGTCCTACCGTCTCCAGTAATGCAAGAGCTCGCTCCCTCTTCTTAGATGTGCCTGAAATCTGCATGGGAAGCATGATATTCTCAAGCGCCGAAAGATAGGGAAGCATATTTCTTCCGTTGTTCTGCCAGACAAAACCTACCGTTTTCTGTTTATATTCTACCAGTTCCTTTTCCGACATGGTAAACAAATTTTTTCCATCCACAAAAAGTGTCCCGGCACTTGGTCTGTCAAGTCCGCCTATCATATTAAGGAATGTGGATTTTCCGCTTCCGCTGTTGCCGATAATGGCTGTCAGTTCACCTTCCGAAACCTGAAGGTCAAGCCCCTGGAGTGCCAGCACCTCCGTAATTTTTGTTTTATATATTTTTACCAGCCCTTCTGCCAGTATCATTGATTTTGATTCCATCTGTTCAGCCATTGATCTGTTCTCCGTTTTCCAGTTCGATGAGCATCTGCGCCGCACCCATAAGTCCGGCATCATGGGTAGTCATCAGCACAGTGACTCCCTCCTGCTCCGACATTTTCTGAAACAGTTCCGTGACAGCCGCAGCCATGGCGCTGTCAAGCTCCGCTGTAGGCTCATCCGCAAGCAAAAGTCTCGGACGGGGTGCCAGTGCCTTGGCAATGGCAACTCTCTGCTGCTCGCCGCCGGAAAGCTCCGAAGGCATATGCTCCTTCCGTCCGAGGAGCCCTACCAGCTTAAGACACTCCTGCGCTCTGCTGCTCAATGTCTTTTCATTTTTTTCTCCTGCAAGACGCATGGAAAATTCCACATTCTGCTGCACGGATAAAGAGGGAATCAGCGAAACGGACTGAAATACAAACCCAAATTCCCTCCTGCGAAGGTTCTCTCTCTCTCTTTCAGATAATTCGCCGATTTTTCTTCCGTCATAAAAGATTTCACCCTCCGTTGGATCGTCCAGCGTTCCGATCAGATTCATCAGCGTGGTTTTGCCGGAGCCGGACCGCCCCTTCAGGATTACAAAAGTTCCCTGAGGGATCTCCACACTGATATCGTTAAGTGCCCGAAACTCACCGCCCGGAACAGGAAACACACGGCTTACATTCTTCACCGTGATCAGATTTTTCTTTTCTCTGTTTACACTCTCAAACCTATCCATTATTCTTCTCCAAGCTTAAGCGCCTTTGTAATATTCATTCGCTGCAAAATACCGATCAGAACGAACAGACAGATCAACATAGCGCCGGCGATCACACCGTAGAGCCTTATCATATCTGCGCTGTTTACGATCATTCTCATGGGAAGCGACTGATCCTCTGAGGCATAAGCATACTGCAAAACAGGAATAAACAGCTGTGAGGTCAGATTGCCGATAAGAGCACCCGCCACACAGGAAAACACACCACAGAAGAGCTGCTCGCTAAAAAGCATCAGAATCAGCTCACTTTTATGGAAACCGCTTGCCCGAAGGACACCAAACACCAGCTCTCTCTCCTTCACCGACATGACAAAGTAGATCAGATAGCCAACTACACAGAGAAGAATGGTCACCACAAATCCCAGTGTCAGGACACCATTGGTTCCCTGCAAAAGAGGATCCTGAAGCACACCCCTGATATCCTGTTGCTTATTCATATACTTCCTGATCTGCATATGGTTCTCCTCAATAAACTGATTCACCATGGCAGGATCATACTGATCTCCGGCTTTCATCCAGATCTCATAAGGAAGTCCTTCCCAATATTTTCGTAACACATCATAATGCGTTACGATCAGATATCCTTCACTGACATGGGCAGTCATATCCGCGTCCAGTTCACTTCTCGTTGTCGCAAAGCCGGGCCAGTAATCAACAAAATCAACAATCCTGCCATTTGCCTCCTTACCCGATGAAGAGCAATAGAAAATGGAATCTCCGATTTCATATCCATACTTCGTCTTAAAATTACTTGACACGATCACTCCGTCAGGCACCACCGCAAGTTCATTCAGATAGGTGTAATACGACTTTTCGTTTAAACCCTCTGAAAGGGAAGTGATAGAACCGAACTCCTTCGTATGGATTCCCATCACCGTTGTTATCTGTCTGTCGTTTTTACCCTCTTTATAATATGCTGTATCATCATAATAAACACGGGTACAATCCTGCACAAATTCTGCTGTCATATATTTCTGGTAATCCGGCTCGATATAGGAGCCCGTTGCAATACCGCTCTCGTCCTTAACCGGTGTCCATTTTTCCAGGATAATGATATCAGTTCCATCAAGATATTCCCTGTTTTCAAGTGCATTGTCCAGAATAGTTCTTGCCACAATAGCGTGATACATACCAAGTGAAATGGTCATGATCAGAAACAGCATGATCATCTGCTGCTTTCCCGCATTTTTACGGTTTTCCATAAAAGAAATATAGCCGGCAGGTCCCAGCCTTTTTTTACTGATCATATAGATCAGCTGAACAAACAGTGGCTGCAGACGAAGATACAAAAGCCCCGCTCCCAGGATAAAAAGAGAGGAACTGATATACAAAAGAGGATCCAGACTCTTTCCCGACAGTACGGTATTACTGACTGCGGACATATCCTTGTGAAAGCTGTAATAGCCATATAAGGATACCGCAAGCAGAATAACATCCAAAAACAGCTTCTGCCACAAGGGCTTTTTATTTGCACTCTTTTTCTGCTTCAGATTTACGATCGTAATACCGCTGTGAGGTATGGCCGGCACCGTCAGGCAAAGGAGCGCAAACCCCATACCTGACAGTGCATACAGAAATCCCTGCCTGTTAAAAGTTACGGGAAGTGAATTTTCACTGCTGAAGGAAAGAAAATTTCTGGTAGCACCGAGCACCGAGGCAAAACCTCTCCCAAGGAATATGCCGATAATTCCTCCTGTAACGACAAGCAGCAGATTCTGATACAGATACAGTAAAAATATCTGTCGTCTGTAGCTTCCGCGGCTTTTTATTACGGAGATTTCATTCTTTTCCATCTCGTACATCTGATTGGAGATCATAAAAAGAAAAGCTGCCAGCATAATCAGCACCGGAATCTGCAGAATCCGCAAGGTCCCTGCGATTCTTGTCTGCTTCCCCATGTATTTCTCCAAAACATTCATATAGACCGGCTTCTTAAATACACTTCGGTAACCGCCCTTTTCCGTCATATACTTTGTATTTTCATATAGCTCCGGCACCTGTTCACAGGAAATATCCTCATAGGAAAACAACTGGTAATAATTACAGGTAATATTATATTTTCCGACACGTTCTCCCATAAAGACCGATCGGAAAAGATCCTCCCGCATAAAGCAGGTGCCCAGAAGATCAAGTTTATCGATCTGCCAATAATAGTCATCATTTTGGGAGGTATCAAACACGCCCTTGATAAAGACACGGATCGGTTTCCCGTTTTTGTCAAGAACATTGGAAAGGCTTAAGGTTTCTCCCAGCAAAAGATCCTTCTCGATCAGACAGGCCTCATCCACCAGCACCTCATAAGCGCCGTCCTTTGTCATGCCCTCCTGTGAGAAATCCTCCCCGTATCTGATTGTAACATGATCCTCAAGCCCGGACATGGTTCCCAGTCTGAGATTCTCTCCGCTCAAATCGGGACGGTTCATCTCCGACACAATCTCCGAAGCAGTCAGCGAATAATAAGAAATCGTCTGAAGTCCCTTCACCCCCATGGCGTCATTCAGTCCAGCCAGAAAGGCTTCCATATTTTTGATTGTTTCTCCCTTTTTATCCTTCTTGGAAAAAGTGACAAGAGTATTCATCGAGGGCCAGATTCCCTGCTCGGAAAGGCAGTCATCAAATTCATCCTGCAGCATTCTGTCGTAGGCTGCCTGCGCATAGAGCGGAAAGCTTACAAGCGTTCCTACAAGCAGTGTAATACCCAAAAGCAGACAGAGATTCATCCACTTTTTATGCCACATCTTTTGAAGCATTAATCCAAACATATCTCCATCCCTTCCTTAAGACCTGCTGCCGCCCAGAAGTTCGAGAGGTCACTGCCTCCCGGCACAAAACTCACATAGGAAATACCATCCTCACTCTTCACACGGACATAATAACTGCCATCTTTTTGCTTTACGGCTGTCTTCGGCACCAAAATCACATCCTCCATCACTCTCACATCTGTCTCTACCGTAAACCGGTTTCGATACCAGCCCGATCCGCTCATCTGACCACTGCCGGACATAAGGATGCTCTCAACTTCCTCCGGATCTATGGAGATCAGTGCATAACCTGTGGCAAGCTCACTGCTCAGACTCATGCCATTCACCGTCACTACCTCACCTTCCACGGTATGGTTCATTGCGGAAAGATCCTTGTATGTAATGGTAACTTTATTGCCATAGGTAAGACGGTTCTGATCGTCCTCCACGAGGATATAACACCGTTCGGATCCGCACAGTTCCACCAACTGTTCCCCATAGCCGATCAGATCACCTGCTTCCCTCTCGGTCATCCTCATCACCATTCCGTCGCAGGAAGCCTTAAGCTCGACCACCCCTGCGTATAGCTGCAGTTCGTCCAGGTCCTTCTGCAGCTTTTGAATAGACTGATTTCTGGCACGGATTGCCCGCTCCCGCTGATAATTGATCTCCTCCGAATAATCCTTGCTTTTTTCTTCAATGAGTTCTGAAAGCCGCTCCTGTTCGCGCTCTATCTTTCTTTTTAGTCTGTTGACCTCTACCTCATCCGGTATCACTTCCACCTTTGCCAGCACCTGATCCTTTTTCACCGGCTCGTACTCACTGACGCAGAGTTCCTTCAAGTAACAGGTTCCCGTCTTTGCCGGATTTTTAATCCACTCCGATGTGGGATAAAAGAGATATCCCGACTCACTGAATTCTCCGCATACTCTGCCCCTCTGAAGTGTCTTTGTGGCTTTTCCCTTTTCCGGTGTACTGTCCGAGAGTACCTTGTCACCCGCTTTCAATCCCTCCAGAATTTCCGCATACATCCCGTCTCTCATTCCGATCTTTACCTCTGTATGCAGTGTTTCGCCCTCTTCATAGACATTGACAAAGTAGGCAGATCCTTCCTTCTTCACCGCATCCTTGGGTACACAGAGAACATCTTCTCTTTTCTCATTAACTACCACGATGACAGCATACTGTCCTATCGAGAGTGCATCCGGATCCACCGGATAAAAGGAAGAATAAACTGTACCGTTTTTTGCCTGAAGTCTTTGATACTCTGTCTTGTCAATAATCTCAGGCATCACCTCGGTCCGCACGCCATCTACGATTGCATAGATATCCTCCGCCTTCTGAATGGTGCTCTGATTAATAAATTCCGTCCTCAGCTGCTTCTTTGAAAGATCACCAACAGCTGCCACCTTTGTACCCTGGGTTATGGTATCTCCCGAATAGTACAAGCCGGATGCCACCACATGGCCTGAACTTCCTGCCGTGACCACCACATTCTCTCTCTCTGCCGCAAGAAGCTGTATAAGCTTTTCGTTATGGGTTTTCGTCAGTGCATGGGTCGTTTCAAGCTCATTTATCTGTTCTTCGATTCTTCTTCTTTCAAGGGCTGCTTTTTTGTATATTCCCTCCAAAGGAAGAACGCCTTTTTCAAAGCCGCTATAATAAGGACTTTCCTCATCCGGTCCGTCTGAAAGCACAGCGATATAATCGGTACCAGCTTGAGCTTCCTTCTTTTTTGCCTCGGTCAGGTCCTGGGTAAAATCCGCAATGCTTTCACCGTAGCTGCGTTCTTCCTCATCAATTGCTTCCTGCATATCCTCTATTTTTTTGTCAATCTCCTCCGTATTTCCATACAGAAGCACATCCCCCTCATTCACTGTCTCTCCCGGAAGCTTTCCATATCCCCCAAAAGCCTGCTTTGTCTCATAGCCGTATTCTTCTACAGAGGGACATACAAGTGCAGAATAAACCTCGGCATCATAGAGTGTACGGTATGATGCCACATCGTAAGCAGGAATTCCCACAACCGGATCTACAAGCTCCTCATCTCCGGATGCTTTGCCTGTCTTTACCGTATTATTGTTTTCTCCACAGCCGGCAAACATAGATGCCACAACGAGAAGTATGATCCACTTCATTTTTTTCCAGGTTCCAAGTTGTCTCTTCATTTCTTTACTACCATTTCTCCCTCCGAAAGTCCCTCAAGGATCTCCGTCCGGTCATTTCCTTCCAATCCTGTCTTGACAAAACGCACTGCTTTCATCCCTTCTTCGTCCCGTACATACACATATTTCTCATCTCCTGCAATATGAATACAGCCATTCGGAAGAGACAGTACATACTCTTTTGTCTCGATCGGTATCGTCAGTGTTCCCTTCGTTCCCACGCTGAGAATACCCGTCTCCGGTTCCGAAAGGATTTCAAAATACTGTTTTTCTCCCCACTCGCTGATCCGGCAAGGCTTCAGCTCATAATCTCCTGTTGCGTCGCCATAGGTGACCCTCATTTGATATATGGTATCCTCCGATATCTCTTCAAAAAGCTCCGGGCTCTCCGCCACAAAATATCCGTCGGACTCATCCACCACTGTCATGATTACCTGATCTTTTTTCGTTGTGGAACCCTCAAGCCTATCCTCAATGCTGTACACCATCCCGTCTATGGCCGCATAAACCCTGCTCTGTAAAAGCTCTTCTTTCAGCTTTTCAAGTTCCTGCCTGTCAAAGGAAAGCGCATCCTCAATATCCTCTCTCTGATACCGGTATTCCTTTTTCACTTCCTTCTCCCGCTTCTGATAAGCTAAGAGTTCCTCTTCCGTTTCAAGTCCGGAGCCATATACAAAGCTATAATAGGTATCATCTAAAGAAAGCTTTTCCTGCTCATCAATATAGGTAAGCTTTAGTTCATTCAGATCAATCTGATAGGAAAGGTTCTCAATTCTCTCCTCCAGATTATTGTCATCCAGACAAAGAAGTACATCCCCCTTCTTAACCCTGTCACCCTCCTGGACGCACACCTTTTCTATCCGTCTTCCTCCGCTTGACAGTGTGACCTCCTGCTGGTCAGCCTGAATGTATTCACAATTGATATCCCTGACCAGGCTCACATCCCCTCTCTCACACTCTGCCATCACATACTCTATGGTTGAATCCCGTGTATCTACGATCACAAGCGCATCTTCTTCCTGCTGTGCACAGCCGGCAAGGAAAAAAAGAAGAATTCCCTCTGCCGCTATGAAATTTCTGATTCTTCTGCTTTTCCTCACAGACTTATCCTGCCTTTCTTTTATGTACTAAAGTGGGATGATGCCCGGAAAACATCATCCCACTTTGATTATGACTGAAATTCAGCTAATCCGTTATTTTACTGATTAGCTTCATCTACATAAGCCTTCCAGGTATCTCTGATTGCTTCGACCTGTTCGGATACAACACAGTTAGGTGTGATATTCCATACAAAGTCAGATCCAAGATTCAGGTTCGGAATTAAACCGTGGAATGCAACTGTACCGTGCTCGGGGCTCATCATCATTGTGATGGTCTCATCTACAGCTCTGGAATCGAAGATGCCGGCACGTGCATTGGAGAGATCCATGTAATCTTCATAGCCTGCGGGCTGATCTGTGTAAAGGTTCCAAGCAAAAGCAATTTTCCATGCCTTCTCTTCGTCGTAGCATGCAGGGATTGCAACAGGGTTGTTGCTCCATACATTGATATAGGTATCACCCTGAGGTCCCTTAGGGAACATAACGAAGCCAACTTCATCTTCCATATCCTGTAAGAAGTTTCCGGGCGTACCTGCATACTCGTCGTCTACCATGAATGCAGCCTGTCCGTTGACAAACTCTTCCTTGTAGTAATCCCACTCAGCGCCTTCGGGATCATGCTGGTCATATTTGTTAAACATGTCAACTGTCCACTCAAGAGCTTCCAGTGTTTCAGCACTTTCCAGATTATAGAAATAGCCGTTTGCATCCTTGCCTATATAGGAACCATTGTTGGAGAAGACAGCCGCAGTTGTCATATTTCCTTCGTTTACAGTCAGACCGTAAACATCAACGACACCGTCGTTATCGGTATCACGGTGAACGGTATTCATCAGCTCATCGAATTTATCCCAGGTCCATGTACCGTCTGCCTGCATGTCATAAATGCTTTCCGGATCGATACCTGCCTCTGTCAGCAGTCTCTTGTTAAAGTAAACACCGGTACGTGCTTCTGAGTAACCGGCATACATTGCGTAGATGGCATCACCCTTTGAATACTGCTCATGGAGCTTATTTCTGGTAAACTTCGCATCACTGAAGTCCAGACAGTCCAGAGTGGACAAATCATACATAAGTCCTGTTGCCATAGCAGATGTGATAGCCGGATCATCACGGAGAATAAATGCATAATACTCATCACCGCCTGTTGTAGCATAGTCTACAAAGTCTGCAGGAGTGGAACTCCAGTCGGAAATTGCCGTCTGCTTAATGGTGAAGTTGTAGGTTTCCTGGATCCATTCACGATACTCATCGCGAGCTTCCTCATAATCATTGGTAGGTTCTGCGGGATCACCTGACCACCAGTCACGAATAATAATCTCAATACCGCCAAGATCGATGGGATCTCCATTCTCATCTGTGATTACGGTATAAGGACTTACTTCCTCTTCTTCCTCTGCTTCAGCTTCTGCCTCAGGTTCAGCTTCCTCTTCCGCATCTGCTGTTTCTGTGTTATCTGCCTCGGGAGCCGGTGCAGAAGTTTCAGCGCCACCGCCACAGCCCGTCATGGTAACTGCTGCTACGGAAGCCAGAGCAACGATTCTCTTTACAACACGATTTTTCATTTTTTACCCTCCACATTATTTTTTAAAACATTTATTCCATAAACCGGAGCATGCGGTTTTCCGGTAATCACATGCTTCGGTTATATGCATTATTTACATTTTAATACCGGAATTGCTGATACTTTCGACAAATGCCCTCTGCGCAAACAGATACAGAATAATCAGCGGCACAATGATCATCAGCGTACCGGTTGCCAGAATACAGTTTGAATATGCAATGGAAACGGTTGTCAGGGTTCCCGTCAGTCTCTGGATATATGCACCAAGGCTGTCAACAAGCCTTGCCAGTCCTGTACTTACCAGGCTCGTAGTTCCCAGGAACATCTTGGAATAAAAACCGTCTGTCCACTGCCATACAAATGCAAACAGGAAACAGGATGTCAGAATCGGCTTTGCCTCCGGAAGCATAATACATACAAATGTCTTTAAGGTTCCGCATCCGTCCACATAAGCCGCTTCCTCCATATCAACCGGTATATTGCGGAAAAACTGTCTGATCAGGAAAATATATAAACCGTTTTTCAGTCCCATGCATCCACCGCTCATCAGGTAGTACGGAAGCACGGATCCCCTCAGGTTTATGGTCTCTCCCTTGATCAATTTAAAAATTCCAAACACATCGAAGAATCGGAAGTGCAAAAACAGGGAGCTCGAAATTGTCTGGGGCGGGATCAGAATCACCATGATCACGCAGGCAAACCAGAATTTCTTTAACGGAAAATTGAATCTGGCAAACCCATAACCCACCAGGGTACACACTGCTATCTGCAATACGGCGATAGTAAGGGAGATCACAAAGGAATTGACAATTGCCTTACTGTAATTCATCAGCTCCGCAGCAAGCAGATAGTTTTCCGTTGTAAAATGTTCCGGTATTGATACGACTATGGGATTATACAAATCCTCCTCTGTCATAAAGCTGACGGAAATCTTATTCAGGATAGGCTGCAGGATAAGAAAGCACATACCGAAGAGAAGAATAAACCTGCAAATGCTGACACCCGTATTCATCATTTTCTTTTTCAGCAGATATCCTCCTGATAATCTGTTTCTCTCCCAAAAGCTTTTCTTTTCTTTTGCTTTTGCGTTAGTCATAGTAGTATACCCCCCTTGAAATGATCACAGAACTGAGTCCGATAAAGGCAAGGATCAGAACAAAATAAACCCAGCTCATGGCACTGGCCAGTCCGTATTTCATCTGGGAGATCATAACATCCTGAATCTTCTCAATGACCTCGTTATCCGAACGCATACAAAAGTCGATAACGGTATAAATCCAGTTTACCAGGAACAGAGAACTGATCATGGGGAAGGTGATCTTCCAAAGGCTTTCCCATTTGGTACATCCCTCAATCTCCGCCGCTTCATACATACTGGACGAGATGGTCTGCAGTCCCGAAAGGAAAATAATGATCTGGATACCGGAAGCAATCGCCACATCATAAATATTGTCAATGATCTCGAACACCTTTTCAAAAGCTCTAACACCAACACCTGCCGTGCGCAGGATATTTTCAAGTGCTGCCGTGATACTTACATTGGAAGCAGTCTGCTCAATCGTTTGTTCCAGGGCAGCCATCAGCTGATTGTCTGTCTCAAGTCCCAGGATGACACCGGAGGATAAGATAACCGGCAGAAAGAAAATGGCTCTCACCAATGCTCTTCCTTTGAATTTCTGATTCAGGATCAGAGCAACAAAGAAGCTGAACACGATAATCGCAAGTGAGTAGATCATCATTCTGGTAATCTCTTCCACAAGAAGTCTGTTGTATTCCGGATCTACGGTAAAAGCGTAGATATAATTGTCGATTCCCTGAAAAACAGGATTAAAGCTTGCCGCTCCCAATTCTACATTACAGAAGCTCATCCAGAGCGACTGCATCAGGGGTTTGAACATAAACACAAGGAACCCGAGAATAAACGGTGAAATAAACAGATATCCCGATATTGCTTTCCGCTTTTGAAGACCTGCCAATTTGTTTTTCTGTTTTTTCATAATTGCTATCCTTTCACCTAAAACTTTCTGATGATTCTCTATCGAATCACAATGTAATCTCTGGCGGGAACATTAACACCGTCCTGTGTCACATCATTGTATCCATAGTTCACATATACCCTTGTGCCGTCCGCATATTCAGTACAGGAAAGTTCAGATGTAATATTTTTGTGTCCTGTCATTTCCTGATTAAAGGTATGTCCCAGCTCTTCATTATATCTGCTATATATGGAGATCACTCTGTCACGGGCAGATGCGTATTCTGATCCGTAATATTCCGTATACAGTGTCTTCTGTAAGGCAAAGGGGCTCTCGTCCATCAGTGAGAAGGAAAGACCTGCTCCGTATTCTGCACTGTAAAGCAGTTCATCCTGCTCATTTCCGCAGATGTTAAGTGGCTCTCCCGTATAATTGATATATCCGTGCAGTGCCAGCTGATAGAAAGGAATACATTCATCCAATATGGTATATTCACTTCCCCTAAGATCCATGTTGGTGATCATGTCGGTATAAGGCATTGCATAATCATTACCCATGTTGATCATAATCTTCATACCCGAATCATCCGCTGCCTTAAGCTGCGCTTCTTGCAAATTCAGCACAGACTCTCTGGAGTGTGTGTTCTTTCTGTAATAATCAGCGGACAGATCATTTCCATTATCCTCGAAAGCTGCTCCTGCACTATATTTCTCTGCTGTCGCAAGCAGATTGTCTGCCATCTTCTGTGCCAGATCAGTATGTAACAGGAAATAAGAATCAAGATCATCTCTCTGCGCGAAAGTAATGGCACTGTACTCATAGAGCTCTGCTCTCTCCTTGCTGATCAGCTTTGCAGCATCTCTGTAAGAGAAGAAACCGTTTAACAGATTACTGTCATATGCATACTGGGTTATACCATTTAAGTAAACATCTACTCCCAGTTCATTTCCTGTCTCGATCAGCTGTTTTAGATCCTTTTTACTTCCAAGGGAACTAATCGGCTTTGCCTTCTTTAAGAGCTTCTGCTTCACGCCGCCGTTACACCATCCGATCATCTTGACTGACATGTTCTTAAGTCCGGCATCTGTCAGATCCGTGATCATATTCTCGGTCTCCTCATAGGTTGTAAGAGGTAAAGGTCTTGAAACCGGTACACCAAGGATCTGTTTCACCTTGTCAACTGCTCCGACGACTTCAATGCTGACAGGTGCATCCGTATCCTGATTCAGTGTCAGATAATCGCCATAAACTTCTTTCAGATATTCACCGTAATTCTTGGCCATATCAACATAATCGCCGGAATCCACAAAACGATATCTCTGTGTGATATTTTCATCCGGAAGCTTATCCACATATTCATAGATATCACTGTTTGCAATATCACCTACATCATATTTTTCCCTCTGACTCAGACGATACATGGCATTCACATAATTGTAGCTGTTGTTCTTTCCGCTGATATCAGCCTGAATCGCTGCGTAGGATCTTCCATTCTCCAGTACACAGAGGAACGAAGCAGCCTCTCTGGCAATACCGTAAACATTATAGTAAGTTTCCGTATTGTGTACCACCGCATCTCTCGTCACACACATATCCCAGCCATACATGCTTGCGTAATAACTGTTCTGAGAGGTTTTGCCGTTGTTAAAGTGAATGGTGGCACCTCCGCCTTCGGGTACCAGCACATATCCTGTCTCATCCGTTCCGCCCGCACCGAAATAGGGAAGCGGTGTAATGCTGTACATAGGATATTCCGATTTATACATAAGCTCATTCATGGGAATCTCCACTACAAGATCATCCCCGTCGAGCCGGTAGAGAACTGTCACGTTGAATACCGGATTGTCAGAGCTTTTGGAGGAATTGTCATATTCCTTATCTGCCAGATAATCCTCATAAGTGTATCCGGCATCTGCAAATATCTCTTCCATCTTTTTGCGGACATTTTCCTTTGTGGTATCTCTCAGTACATAAATAACTTCATCCGCAATAATGGGATAATCGGCAAGGAGTTCTTCCTTATTATCTTTCTTTCCGAGCTTATTGATGTTGTATTTCTTATAGTACTGCTGTACCAGATTCTTGCCGTCCGTATCCATCTTTTCCGTCCAGGCATCAAACTGCTCCTTTGTGGTGACCGGCGGAATCACATATTCCTTTTCCACCTTACCTAAAGAATACTGGACCTTTACGAAGTCATCTCCGCTCTCAATCTCATAAATACCGTTTTTGACACTGTACTCATAAGAGTTATAGGTAACCTCAAGTCCCGATGTTACAGCATAGGACATGAGCAGGGTAGAGCGCAGCTTGTTCTTTTCCTCGGGTAACGCCAGAGAGTCATTTTCCGCATCCTCCGGATTGGAATACCAGATCTGTCCGCTGCTTTTATCAAGCACCGTAAACTGCGTTGTTTCGGAATCCATGGTAAACAGAAGGGAATCATTTTCCATCACCACATCCTGATCTGACTGATCAAAGGTGTGGATGGGAATGATTTCTTCCTCTTCTTCCTTGTTCTGATAATTTATGATCACGAAAATACCAATGCCGATCACCATACACAGCACAGCCGGAAAGATCAGGCTTTTTAAGGTGGCGATCCGTGCATTCCTACGTTCCGTTTTTATTTCATTACTTACCGGTCTTCTTCTCATTCTCTTGCTCCCAGTCTGTTATTTGTATCACCCTTCGGCGCTATAGTCGAAACAGTAATTCTTTCCCCAAAGAAATAAAATAAGCTACACCCTGTGATATCATACTGAAGAATATCATCAGAATAAAAATCATTACCAGCATGGCAAACAGTGTTGCTACAGTGAACAGCAGATTTTTTCCTGCCGAATACTCGTGAATCTGTCCCATAGCTACTACGATCAGTATCGCAGCATACATGAGACTGAGCATACTGAGCACCGAATAAAATTCCGCTTCGTCCACTGTGACAAAATTACTGAAGATCATCAGTGGAAATTGCACCAGCGGATACGGCGCAAGTGCATAACATGTTGCCATATAGACCTGCCCCAGTCTGCCTTTACCGTCAAACAGTGTGGTCAGTGCCCAGTTACCGATTACCCACAGTGCAAGAGGAAACAGCACACTGGCCAGATACAGGAAAATATTCAGGTCTTCCCAATATACTGTCATGAAGATAAAGCTTGTGTAGCGCAGCTTCATTACACGGATCAGAAGCGTTGCAAGCAAAATGGTGTTTGCCGCTGCGTAAGTCCCTCGTCTTTCATGTGTCAGATCCCAGAATCCGTCCAGCGGATGAGAGATACAGTACAGAGAAAATTTCAGCGAGTCTTTATATTTCTGCAGTTTTGGATTTTTGAATGTTTTTGCTATCATATGCTTACCCTATTTTCTCCTTGTGAAAAATTCGTCCGTGTCAATCTCATGCTTGATCGCCTTTATCTTACCAATAGTCATGGGAACCAGGAACAATGCCAGAATGACAATCACAATCACCACGATATGTTCCTCAACCCACTCCTTTCGATATTGCTTGTATGCCTTGGAATAATTTTCATCATCATACTTCAGTTCGAAATAATCCATAGCCTCGCGGTATCTCTCCTGACGAAGCAGCGACCTTCCGATACCGATGTAAGCAAGATCATAATTTCCGTTATATTTGATCACCTGCTCCCAGGATTCTCCGGAAGCGGTATAATCTCCCTGATCAAACTGATCGATGGCCTGATATACCAGTTTGCCGTATTCCGTAGGAATCATCAGCGTAACGGCCCCGTCAAGAGGATCCAGTATCATCAGATCATAACCGCTGTGCTCGATGGAGACAGGTCCTCTGAAGTATCCATCCATGTTTCCGGCACCACCGAATGCAAAAACCATATTTCCCTGATCATCGTATCCGAACACTCTTCCTCTGTTCTTGTCAAGGCAGACATAGATGTCGTTATCCAGAACCGTCACATCTGCAAGATAAGAATGTCCATCGTATCCGCCGGCATTGCCCATATAGAGATCTCCGATGATATTCCACTCACCGTTTCTGACCAGAATATCATTTCCCATCAGATTCAGCTTGCGGACCGCATCTGCTTCTCCCGTCTTAAGATCTGCATCCTCAGGTGCTCCGGTAACCACATAGATAAATCCTTCCTTGTCCATATACAGATTATCATACTCCGTGGGAACAAAGGACTCCATCCTTGCTCTCTGGGCCTGGGTGGCCAGCTTCTTCCACACGTAATCGGTCCAGTCAAAATCAACCGGGGTTGCACCGATAAATCCGGAAAAGGTTCCGTCATTTTCGTATTTTACAAGTCCCTTATTGATACCTGTTGCGATACAGTAGACACGTCCCGCCGTATCAATGACCAGCTTCTTTGGCTGAAATGCCAGCTCCGGATCTAACGTGTTATCAACGGGCTTCACAAACTCCATCATATAGTTGAGATCCTTGTCAAGCTTCACAATTCTCTGATTGCCCTGATCGGCTATAAAAAATTCTCCCTCCTCAGAGATTGCAATATCCGTTGGATTGCTAAAGGTAGTGGGACCTGTACCGCCCTGAAAACTGTCGATAGTACGAAGCACCTCCATGTTTTCCGTTCCGACACGCTTTAACTCAATAATCCTGTTGTTACCGCTGTCACAGATGTAAATATGATCATGATAGCAGTAAATACTCTGCGGATTCTTCATCTTTACATCAAGCTTTAAATCAGAAGAGGTAAACACCTTGCAGACGGAGTACAGATCCGGACCGTCCTGCACATCTCCCCAGTAATCATAAATATAGGTATAACTCGTATCTTCCGCATAAGCCGTCATGGGCACCATCAAAAGGATCAGAATACTCAAAAGACCTGCACTTATTTTTGCTATTTTTGTCCTCATACGCTTTCCTTTCCTGTTCTAGTCTTTCAGACCGGAGCTTGCCATGGTCTCCAGTATCTGGCTTTCCGATAAAACAAAGATAATAATGGGAACGATCATAACAACCACCAGCACGGCAGCACCCTGTCCGGTTCTTGCAATACCGCCGCTCTGAATCTGCTGCAGCGCGTAGACAAGTGTTTTGCGTTCCTCCGAATAGATAAAGGTGGATGCCTTATTGTTCCACAGTGCCTGCACTGAAAAAATGATCAGTGTCATCCATGCGGGCTTTACGTTGGGCATTACAATGTTTGTAAACACCTTCCATTCATTTGCACCGTCAATCTTTGCCGCTTCGATCAGCGAAGTGGGAAGTCCTTCCATAAACTGTTTCATCAAAAACAGTCCCATGGGCGAAGCAAATGCCGGGATTATGATAGCCCAGTAGGTATCGATCCATCCTAACTTGTTCAGGATCAGATAGTTGGGAATCTGTGTTACATAACCGGTAAACATCATGGCAACCGTGACAATCTTGAAGAAGGTCTTATTGCCCGGAAAATCATATTTTGCAAGAACGAACGCTCCCATGGATGCAACGATCAGATGTCCCACCGTACCCACCAGAGTGATAAACACCGTATTAAACAGATATCTGGAAAAGGTCACCCAGGATTTTCCCATGGTTACAAACAGATCTGAGAAGTTATCCAGTGTCGGGTTCTGCGGGAATACCCTCGGCGGGAACTTAAATAATTCATCCAGCGGCTTTAATGCGGAGCTGACTGCATATATGATCGGGAAAGCCATGACAAATGCAACAAACAGAAGGAACACATAAAGGAGAATATCTCCCCATATGGACCTGTTTGGCTTTCTCCTTTTGATCAGCGGTTTGCGATATACTTTTTCGGTTTTTGCTTTTTTTTCTTTTCTACTCATATCAGGTACCTACTCTGCTCAACAGATTCTGAATTGCTTTATTACAAAGGATCATGATCAAAAACAGCACTGTCGCGATCGCACATGCATATCCCATCTCGAAACGGGAGAAACCATAGTCAAACAGATGCGTTACAATGGTTCTCGCAGCATAATCGGTACTGGGATATCCGCAAAGTGCCATCGTCACATCACAGACACCGAAGGCCTGAGTAATTGACATAACCGCACCGAACATCAGCATGGGTTTCATGTTCGGCAGAGTAATAAACCAAAGCTCCTGCCAGCGGTTTTTGATTCCGTCCATGTATCCGGCCTCAAACTGCGATCTGTCCACGCCCTGCAGACCGGCCACAAAGGAGAGGAACCCGGTACCAAGACTCATCCACAGGATAACCAGCATACAGATGGGAAGCATATAGTCCGGATTGATCAGCCACAGAACCGGCTTGTCGATAATTCCCACATTCATCAGAAAAGCGTTCACATATCCGTATGCATCGCCTCTGAAGAACACAGAGAAGATCACGTAACAGTTTCCGGCTATGGACGGCGCATAGAACACGATAACCGCCACAGACCTGATCCACCTCGGAAGCTCATTGATCAGCCATGCAAACAGGAAGGATAAAATATATCCCAAAGGTCCCGTGATAATGGCGATCATAAAGGTATTCTTGATACTCGTCAGGAAGATATCATCCTCCAGAATCAGTGCTATGTAGTTTTGAAGTCCGATAAACCTTGGTTTTTCCAAAATGTTGTAGTAAGTAAAGCTGTAAAAAATGGAAGCCACCACCGGGAAAATATAAAACATGGTAAACAGGATTGCATAGGGAGCCAGGAAAAGATAACAGTTTCTGCTCTTCTTTGCCTTTTTGATGGCTACCTGTATGTTATGCTTTCGCAGGGCGATATATTTTCTAAAATATTCTGACATTTATGCACTTCCCTCTCATTCATCGACCGGCATGCCGAATTCTTTTCGTTTCTTGGTGATCTCCTCATCTATCTTGATGGAGTAATCTATGATCGTCTCACGGGTATCATCCTTATCATTGATCACCTTTCGGATCGCATTGGAGATATGACGTCCCGTATAATAGCCTCCGGGAACCTCACGGATACCTACTGTCTGATCCCACTGTGCATTCAGCACCTCAATATCGCTTGTACTCCAGGACAGATTACTGAATGCATCTCTGTTGGCTGTTGCATATCTTGCCGAGGAACCAAGGAGTGCCTCGATCTCACGTCCGAACCGAACCTGTGTCTCCGGATCTGCCCACCATTTCATGAATTCCCAGGATGCCTGCTTAATGGCTTCATCCTCCGTTTCGATCATCATGGTAGCGCTTCCCGTTATAAAGTCGGATCTGTCAATATATGTATTTCCGTTTTCATCCACATACTCCGTACCCGGGATCAGTGTGAAATCCCAGAGTCCGCGGATTTCAGGTGCCGATACCATCAGTGTATTATAAGTGGAATAAGCTGCCACACCGATAGGCATCTCTCCTGAACGGAAACGGCTAACAAAATCGTATATGGTAGGAATACCATAGTCGTTAAAGTAGCGAACATAATCGTCAAATGCCTTGATTCCGGCTTCATCATCTACCGTTGTCTTCGTGCCGGCTTCATTATACATATCACCGCCATACTGATACAGCAGTGAAAAGTACATGGACAGATCCGGTACATTTGACATGACTGCGGTGGATGCTGTAGCGGTAGTACTGCTTCCTGCTGCGGTGGGAAGACCAACCGAAAGATTATTTCCCTGAATCGTGGGAAGCATCTCGATCAGCTCCTGCCAGGTATCAGGCACTTCCAGTCCCAGCTCCTCCAGCACATCCTTGCGGTAGAACATAACATTGAAGGTCTGAGTTTCCGGTATCGCATAAATATGATCATCCAGTCTGTACTGCTCATAAGAGCTTTCCGAATAGTGAGAGAGAACCTCCTCCCATCCTTCAAACTGTGTGATATCCACCGCTGCATTACGGAGTGCATAATTGACAGGCTGGTCAGCCCCCACGGAAAGTACCACATTGGGTCCTCTTCCCGCCAGCACCGCATTTAGGAGTGCGGAAGGATCTACGATCTCCACATTGACCTTGACCCCGGTTTCAGGGATAAAGGTGTCATCCACCATAGTCTTTAAAATGGTACCCTG
>JAGAQU010000026.1 GCA_017622575.1 Lachnospiraceae bacterium | reverse complement strand
GAAGGGTAGAAATATAGAAAGATTAGTGATATATTATTATATATAGTACTAAAGGACTGGTGTGATTATGAAAATAGCTGTACTTGTGGGTGGGCTGCGTTTTGACAGTCAGCGCCGGATCATGAATGGAATACTGGAAAAAGCGATAGAAGATGGCATCAATGTTTATGTATTTACTTGCGATGCCTGGACGTATTCTACAACTTATTACAGTCAGGGAGAGACCAGGATTTTTTCACTGCCTAATTTTAGTGATTATGATGCAGTCATTTTCCACGGGGATACCGTTTATGATAAGAATGTTATAAATGAGGTAGTACGAATGATCATTGAGTCAAAGGTTCCCTGTATCAGTCTGAATGTAAAATATCCCGGTATGCTTTATGTGGGTATGGAAAATGACAGCGGTCTCTATGAGATTGTGGAGCATTTAATCAAGATTCATTATGCAAAAAAATTTGCATTTATTGCGGGACCCGAGGGAAACAGCGATTCGGAAGGAAGATATAATAGCTTTCGAAAGGCGCTTGCGGATTACAATATCAGCTTTGACGAACAATATATTTATTATGGGGATTATCATCCGGAAAGCGGAAATAAGGCTATTGATTATTTTTATGAACTGAAAGGAGCTTTTCCCGATGCCGTGATAGCAGCTAATGATGAAATGGCGCTGGGAGCTTTTTATGCACTGCAGGAAAAGGGATATGATGTTCCGAAACAAGTGCTTTTGACAGGATTTGATCATGCTTTTGTAGGTAGAAATCATTATCCGAGAATCACTACAGTAGAACGGCCTGAAACGGAGCTTGGCAGAAGAGCATATGAAAAACTGAAGGATTATATTGACGGGAAAGAAGTATCAGAGGATGAGATCTTAAAGAGCACGCCCATATTTACGGAGAGCTGTGGCTGCAGAGATGATCGCCCGGAGGAAGAAAAGGAATTTCGATCAAAAATCATCAAGGATAAGCTGCATGTTACTTCCTATTCGGAAATTATTAAATCTTCATCGGCAGATTTTACCGGTGCGCCTACCTATGAACAGCTCCTTGTAGAGATTAAACGATACATTCAGATTATTGATCCACAGGAATTTTATCTGTGCATGTGTGTGGTAAATGAGCCGCTTTCCGTAGATGGAACATTTCATGTTACCGAAAGCAGAAAATTGGAGGAGCTTACCAAGTATTCACCGGAAATCTGTATTCCTGTTGTGTATCGTCGTGGCAAGTTTGAGAATTATGGCAGGTTTGAAGTAGAAAAACTTCTGCCTGAAGTATATACGGCACAGGATAAAGGTAAATTTTATACTGTTCTTCCACTGCATTATCAGGAAAGATGTTATGGATATTGTATTCTCGGAAACAGCAGATTAATGATGGACAGTGAACTCTTTCATCTGTTTATCATGAACATTAATAATGCACTTGAAAATCTCAGGAAGCAGAATATGTTGAATTCCATGGTTCAGAGACTGAACAGGATGTGGGTTTATGATACCCTTACCGGCGTGTTTAATCGGGCGGGTTTCTTTAAGTTTGCTCCGAATGTCATTAAAGAAGCCATAAGTAAAGGAAATAAACTTTTTGTCCTTTTCCTTGATCTTGACGGTTTAAAAAGTATTAATGACAGATATGGTCACGATGAAGGGGACAGCTTTATCAGAGCTATGGGAAATGTACTCAGCAAGGTGAGAGGACATGGAGAGCTTTTGATGCGTTATGGCGGTGACGAGTTTGTGATGATGGCGCAGGACTTTACAAAGGAGGACGCAGATCATTACATTGAGAGAATTCAGAAAGGGATCGATGAGTATAATGCCGATTCCGGAAAGCCATATCTATTGGCGGCCAGCATAGGATACAGTATTGTGGAGCCTTATGAGAATATGGATATTGAGGATCTGATCGAGTCCGCAGATCGTGAGATGTATAAGGTTAAAAACGAAAAGAAAAGACGTAAAGGAATATTATCTACAGAACAATAATAAAAACCATGCTCTTTATTCTAAAGGAAACTGCCATGCGTTACCTTTGCAGTTAGCTTGGGACAGGCACCCTTGCGGCACATAGAAAATTCCGCTTAGTGCTGCTTTGTTCCCAACCTGACACGGTTCGCGGACTTCTATTGCGCAAGACCCATCCGTCAACGCCACTTGCAAAGGGCAGCCATAGCAGCTCCCTTTAACATAAAGCCGCATGGTTTTTGAAGTTACTTTAGTAGTATATTGGGTTTTTTATTATTTGTCAACTATAAGGGATCGTATATGACAGAGCAGGAAAAATTTATGAAAGAAGCCATCAGGCAGGCAAAAAAGGCATATGCTCTGGGAGAAGTGCCTATCGGCTGCGTGATTGTTTATGACGGAAAGATCATAGGGCGGGGATATAACCGCAGAAATACAGATAAAAACACTCTGGCCCATGCAGAGATTACGGCTATCAATAAGGCGAGCAAAAAGATGGGGGACTGGCGGCTTGAGGGTTGTACATTGTATGTGACACTGGAACCCTGCCAGATGTGCGCAGGCGCCATTGTACAGGCCAGGATTGATGAGGTTGTGATGGCGTGTATGAATCCCAAAGCGGGCTGCGGGGGATCCATTTTGAATATTCTGGAGATGCCGGAGTTTAATCATCAGGTGAAGGTGACAAGGGGAGTGCTGGAAACGGAGTGCTCCGAGATGCTGAAGCAGTTCTTTAAGGAACTGCGGGTGAGAGTGAAGAAGGAAAAGGAAGATGGGCGGCAGAAAAGTAGCAGAAGTAGATTATAAAGCAGATGCGAGGAATATTTTGTTCGCCCTACAGGACGAGTATGGGAATGAAGTTCCTGCGCTTTTTTCGGAGAATATGAAATCTCTTGCAGAGAATTATGCACAGGAACAGACGGAGGATGCCTTAAAGGCTTTGGGACAGGAGATAACTTTGGCGCATTATCTGCTTTATACCATAGAAGAAGACAGTGATTCTTATGTACTTGCGTTGATTTCGGAGGAAGAAGAGCAGGACTTCGTGCAGGAAATGAAGACCTTGAAAAGAAAGGCAAAAGTACTGCTGCAGCCCAGAAAGAAACCTGGCAGCGAAGCAAAAAGAATCGATTGGGGAAAGAGATTGCCCTATAAAGTCTACAAAATGCCGGAAAAACTGCGGTTTACCCCGCAGGCTCCGATAGATGGACTTTATGTAGCAGATAGTTTACATTTACGGGACAGAAATGTTGAAAGCGGACTTTTGTCATTGGATCCGGAGCCTCATGTGGTGCATAAAATACCAAAAATATTGGAGAATCTCACGGGAGGAGATGGCCGTTATGCGGCAATCTGGCAGAATCCGGAAAGAGGAGAAAATGGCACATTAATAGACAGGGCTTCTTATATTGCAGTAGGAACGAATTTGGCAAATATATCAGAGTGGAAAGTGATTCACAAAGATGAAGAACGTTCTTGGGAGGTATGCTACTGGTATGGCGAACATTTATTTCTTGCTGATAAAAATAAAGCAGCAGTAATCAAAAATGCCATGAATGGTGGCAAAGCACCGGAAATTATATTAGAGAGCAAAGAAAATGAGCTTACATTTCCCAAATAGTTTCAGATAAAGGATAAGCTGTATCTTTATATGCAGGGGAAGTTTTATCGCTGGCAACAGGGTAAATTTTTAAAAAAGGAAGGATTTAAAACAGTAGTTTATACCATAAAGACCCAAACCATAGGAGAAATCATTCCTGTGAGGGATGGGGAAGTGGCTTTTATTGAAAGAAACTATGGAATGCCCAGAAGCAGTGAAATCAGGATGACAGAAATTACCCTTCTGAATGTGGAAACAGGGGCAGTGAGAAAGTTTCCTTGTCCTGTGGGTAATCTGACATCGGTGGAAGAAGGAAAGCTTTTGGTGCTTTGTACAGGGCACGATATAGTGAAAAATAAAAAGAGGCTCCCTATTTTGCTCAGTATTGATGTACAGAGCGGGGAGCGGTTGGAGCTTCCTTTCGGAAGTATGGGACCCCTGGAATTGTTGGATGTATACAAAACGCCGGAAGGGCGCATTGTCTTTCGTACACTTGGAGATGACAGAGCATATTATCCGGAAAATGTTGAAATGATAAATTCCATTTTTGGAGTTAGTTAATAGAAATGTGATTGGAGGAAAAAAGTATGTCTGACAAAAAATTGGTAGCATTAACCTTTGATGATGGTCCAACTATCGGGATTACAGATCAGGTTCTGGATGTTTTAGGGGAGAATGAAATTGTAGCGAGCTTTTTCCTTATCGGGCAGCAGATTACGGAGGAAACCGGGTATCTGGTGAAACGTGCTCATGATATGGGATGTTCTGTTGAAAATCATTCCCGGACGCATCAGTCCATGCCGACACTGAGCCGGCAGGAGATCCTTAATGAGATTCAGTATACCACAGAGCTCATTGAGGAGATTACCGGCGAGAAACCCGAATTCTTCAGACCGCCTTATATTGATTATGATCAGAAGATGTATGATCTGATTGATCTTGGATTTATTGCCGGTTATGGTTGTGAGGACTGGGTGCCTTCTGTCACAGCGAAGGAGAGAATTGAAAGAGTACTTCATGATGCCAATCCGGGTTTTATTATTCTGCTTCACGATATGGAAGATAACGTAAATACTGTTGAAGCGATTAAGACGATCATCCCGGAGCTCAAAAAGCAGGGATATGAGTTTGTAACCATCAGGGATTTATTCCGCTTAAGCGGTATCAGCCCTCAGAAAAATGCGATCTACATGGGTGCAAATGAGGTAAGAAAAAACTACCAATAATATGTAAATGTGTGAAACGGCAGGAAAGTAATTCTTGCCGTTTTTTATGGACTTTTTTGAGAAAAAGAGTGAACCATAATTTCTTTCATTACAATGTATTATTGTAAGGGTTAATACCTTAGACGTCTAAGTAAAGTGCAGTGAGCTATATAGGAGCAGTGTGGCATGACGATCACGGAGCTGGAACAGTACATAGATGAATACGGAAAAGATATTTTCAGCTTTTGCAAACAGGTAACAGGGAGCGTACAGGAGGGAGAGGATCTTTACCAGGATACTTTTTTGAAGGCGATGGAGCTTTCAGAGAGGATGGATATTGAGAATAACCCTAAGAGCTTTCTGTTGTCCATAGCAATCCGGCTTTGGAAAAACAGGAGGCGGAAGTTCCTGATGAATCACTAAATCAGAATTTGAAAAGAGCGATGGAGGAAAAAGCTATGAAGAGAAATAAAAGCAGATATTTTAGCGTGAAAAAAGCAGTAATACTGGCGGCGGCATGCTGTCTTCTGATCGGGACAGTCAGTGTGGCGGCATCCGGAAAGATTGCCTATTTAGTCAGCGGTTTTTATTTCAAGGATTATAATAATTTTGAGCAGCTTTCGGAGGCAGAAGCAAGAGCAGGATTTTCTATAAAGGCAGTGAAGAGTTTTCAGAATGGATACACCTTTTCGGGGATGAACGTAAGCGATACCAACGCAAAAGATGAAGAGGGAAATACACTCGATAATTATAAGGAAATTTCCATTAAATATGAAAAAGCGGGAGAGAACGGACTTTCCATGTATGCGATGGAAGCAATCCATGACCATGACACAGATACGCGAACTGCGGATAAGACAGTAGGCATTAACGGTACGCAAGTGAAATACTATGTGGACACCTATAAGCGGGTGCCTGCGAATTATGAAACAACCCCGGAGGATGAAGCAAATATGGAACGTGATGATTACTTCATTTCCTACGGAGCAGATGCGGTATCGGAAAATCAGGTTGCTTATGTGATCTGGGTTCAGGATGGCATCAGGTACAGTATTTTGAACCTTCACAATGCATCCGCTCCCGAGGAGTTGTTCCAAATGGCAAAAGAAATAATTGAACAATAGATATATACTTTTTGTTTTGCTATAATGCCAAAAAAGCAATCCATGGCGATTTGGTGCACTGTGGAAATGAGACTCATAAAAACGTGGAAGCCTTTGCTGAACACGTTTTTAATCTCTGAGGCTCATTGGAACGTCCAGTGCACATGAGCATGGATTGCTTTTTGACATATAGCAAAAAATTAAAGTTTATATCTCCTGTTCTCCACCTACAATATTCTGCATCCACACATTACTCTTTAGCATAAAGAAACCGATCACTACCTTAATGATTTCCGTAAACTGTATCAAAAAGAATACAGCGGTGATAGGAAGTGCGGTATGTCTTGCCAGGAAAGAGGCAAAGGGAATGATCAGCAGCCAGGTATATACACTGTCAAACAAAAAGGTGATGATCGTTTTGCCACCGGAGCGGAGGGTAAAGTAGGCGCCGTGTGAAAAGGCGCAAAGGGGCATGGCAAGAGCAGATATCACAATGAAAACTCTGGCAAGCTCCTTGATGCTCTCTTCCGTATTGTAGACAGAGGGGAACATTCTTCCAAACAGTATCATCAGAACAGAGATACCGGCGCAGCAGCTGATGCTGAAAAACATCATCTTGTTGTCGGCATCCTTGGCTTCTTCCAGCTTGCCTGCGCCGAGAAGCTGGCCTACAATAATGGAAATGCTTCCGCCAAGCTGCAGATAGACAATGTTGAACAGATTGCTGATGGTGGAAGAGATGTTCTGGGCAGCCACTACTTCAAGTCCCCGGACGGCATAGCACTGTGAGATTACTGCCATGCCGCTGGCCCAGAGCATTTCATTGACCATTAAAGGCGTTCCCTTCTTGAGAATGTCCTTCAAAATATTTCCGGGAATTCCGAACCCTTTGTAAGCACCGACCAGATAAAGGTTTTTGTCTGTGTGGGTGTGTGCCCAGATAACCACAATAAAGCATTCGATAAATCTGGCGATCACGGTAGCAATGGCAGCACCCCGTACACCCATGGCGGGAAGCCCCGGGATGCCGAAGATCAGCAGATAATCGAGAATAAGATTGACAAACACGGCAGCAGCGCTGGCAACCATAGGGATGAAGGTCTGTCCTGTCTCCCTTATGGTGTTGACATAGGCCTGCCCTACTGCGAAGGGAATCAGACCGATCATCATGATGGCAAGGTATTCTTCACCGTATTTCAGTGCAAGAGAGATATCTCCAACACTTCCGTTATCGCTCAGATAGAGAGAAATAAGCTGTGTATCCATAAAGCCGAAAAGACACAGAGCGGCGGCTGTGATCAGGAGACAGATATATATTTTAAAACGAAAGGTGTACTTGTGACCTTCATGGTCTCCTTTGCCGTAAAACTGGGTACCGAAAATGCCGGCACCGGATACGCCGCCGAAAATGCAGATATTAAAAACAAACATCAGCTGATTGACGATGGCAACGCCTGACATCTGCTCGGTACCGATCTGCCCCACCATGATATTGTCAAGAAAGCTGACAAAGCTGGTGATGGCGTTCTGAATGATCATAGGAATGACCAGAAGCAGTACATAGCGATAGAATTCTTTATCTCCGATAAATATTTTTTTGAATTTTTTTAACATTGTGAAAAACCTCGTGGATAATGTAACCCCAAATAATTATTAATTATCCTGAATAAGAAGGACAATTGTTATCCTATCATAGAAAAGAGGGAATGGCAAGAGTCTTGCAGGTCACATAAGAAGCTTGATTTTTCTGCCTTTTTTTTCAATTATGCCATCATTGCTGAGGCGGGATAATTCTTTCATCATAGCGCTTCTGTCAACGGAAAGATAATCCGCCAGATCAGAGCAGGGGAGGGGGAGCCGGAAGCTGTGAGATCCGTGTAGACTGATCTGATAATGAAAAAAGGAAAGAAGCTTATTGCGTATCGTTTTCTGTTGCAGAATATGGCGGTGCTGCTGGGCGGATGATAAGATGGATCGAAAAATAAAGCCGGGAAGCCGGCATAAAAAGTCGTCTTTGTGAGCCTGGCTGCAGCCGATGATGTCTATGGGATCAATATAGGCGATACTGCAGGGATATTTGGCAAAAACATAGCAATGACCATTATGAGGTTCTGCCAGCATATCATGACAAAGGACCTGCCCTTTTACAAAGTAATCGAGAATCTGTTTGGAGTCATATTCATTTTCAATCTGAAGATAGGCAGTGCCGTTTAGAAGAAAGCAGAGCCTGTTTTCTCTTACATCTTTTCGGAGAATGCTTTCACCGCGCTCAAAATTTTTAATGGCAGGATTGAAAGTCCTGACGATGGTTTCAAGCTCCTGAATTCCCAGTAAATAAGGCGTTTCATGTTCCATATCTTGAAAAATCTCCTTCGCAAAATACTATATCTTGTATTTTAATTTAAAATTGTGGTTTTTACAACAGATTTTTTATAGTAGCTGTGGCAAAATATAACTTATCGACAGGAAAACAAGCGACACGAAGCAGTGTTTGTTTTTCTATGGTTGTTCAGGAGGGGCTTCATGAAGGTTATTAAGAGAAACGGTTCAGAGGTAAATTTTGATATTAAGAAGATTGTAGCGGCCATCGGAAAGGCCAATAAGGCTGCACTTAGGGAAGAACTGACCGAGGAACAGATTGAAGAGATTGCAGAGTATATTAATTTTAAATGCAGCAAGATGAACCGCGCCATTTCGGTGGAAGAGATGCAGGATATGGTAGAAAACCAGATCATGGCGCAGGGGGCATTTAATGTTGCAAGATGCTATGTAAAATATCGTTATACAAGATCTCTTGTCAGAAAGAGCAACACTACGGATGACAGGATTCTTTCCCTTATCGAATGTAATAATGAGGAAGTGATGCAGGAGAATTCCAATAAGGATCCGATCATCAACAGTGTACAGCGTGATTATATGGCGGGTGAGGTCAGCAAGGATCTGACAAGACGACTTCTGCTTCCGGAAGAAATTGTAAAGGCAGATCAGGAGGGATTGATCCATTTCCATGATGCGGATTATTTTGCACAGCACATGCACAACTGTGATCTCGTGAATCTGGAGGATATGCTGCAGAACGGTACGGTGATCAGCGAGACCTTTATCGATAAGCCCCACAGCTTTTCCACAGCCTGCAACATTGCCATGCAGATCATCGCCCAGGTGGCCAGCAACCAGTATGGCGGACAGAGTATTTCACTTGCCCATCTGGTGCCTTTTGTGCAGGTTTCCAGGGAAAAGATCAGAAAAGAAGTGATGGAAGATGCCGAGACTATGGGCAATGTTCCATCTGAAGATGTGATCGATCAGATTGTGGAGAGACGACTTCAGAAGGAAATTGCGAGGGGCGTGCAGACCATTCAGTATCAGGTCATCACACTTATGACAACTAACGGACAGGCTCCCTTTCTCACAGTATTTATGTATCTGAACGAGGCAAAGAGTGAACAGGAGAAAAAAGACCTGGCACTGGTAATAGAGGAAATGCTCAATCAGCGGATTCAGGGTGTGAAGAACGAGAGCGGTACCTATATTACGCCTGCTTTCCCCAAGCTGATTTACGTGCTGGAAGAAGATAATATCAAAGAAGGAACAGAATACTTTTATCTGACAGAGCTGGCGGCAAGATGTACCGCTAAGAGGCTGGTTCCCGATTATATTTCCGAAAAGAAGATGAAGGAGTTGAAGGAGGGAAACTGCTTCCCGGTTATGGGCTGCAGAAGCGCTCTTTCTCCCTGGAAGGATGAGGACGGAAATTATAAATTTTATGGAAGATTTAATCAGGGTGTTGTGACCATCAACCTGGTGGATGTAGCTCTTTCTTCTCATAAGGACATGGATAAATTCTGGAAGATTTTTGATGAGCGGCTGGATCTGTGTTATCGGGCACTGATGCTCCGCCATAATCGACTGAAAGGTACCCTTTCCGATGCGGCACCTATTCTTTGGCAATATGGTGCGCTCGCGAGACTGAAAAAGGGTGAGCCCATTGATAAGCTTTTGTACGGAGGATATTCTACCATCTCCCTCGGCTATGCAGGACTGTGTGAATGCGTCAGATATATGACCGGCAAGTCACATACGGATCCGGAGGCAAAGCCCTTCGCACTGGAAGTGATGAAGCATATGAATGAAGCCTGCGATAAGTGGAAAGAGGAGACAAATATTGCCTTCGGCATTTATGGTTCTCCCATTGAGAGCACCACGTATAAATTTGCAAAATGTCTGCAGAGGCGCTTCGGTATTATCGAGGGCGTGACAGACAAAGGATATATTACGAACAGTTATCATGTTAATGTGACAGAGCCGATCGATGCCTTCTCAAAGCTCAAATTTGAGTCGGATTTCCAGGCATTGTCCATGGGTGGCGCAATCAGCTATGTGGAAGTTCCCAATATGCAGAATAATATTCCTGCCGTGATCAGTGTGATCCAGTTCATATATGACAATATCATGTACGCAGAGCTTAACACCAAGAGTGATTATTGTCAGGAATGTGGATTTAACGGAGAAATTCAGATTGTGGAGGATGACGGCAAGCTGGTGTGGGAATGCCCCAAGTGCGGGAACCGTGACCAAAATACTTTAAACGTGGCAAGAAGAACCTGCGGCTATATCGGAACCCAGTTCTGGAATCAGGGAAGAACCCAGGAGATTAAGGAAAGGGTGCTGCATCTGTAAATTGCTATATTATGGTAGCAAAAAAGAAGAGATAAAAGAATTCAGTAAAAGCCGTGATGGAATGCGGCGAAAGAAAGTTGTTTTGCAAAAGATAACAAAGCCCTGCATATATTGCAGGGCTTTTGTTATATAGAGGAGTAATAAGAATAAGATACAAGATCCTTGTGCATAAAATATGTGGTGGATGTACATAATATCCATGAAATATCTGCGCATAATCTGATGTTTTGTATATGGCCTACTTGCGTGCAATCAAAAAACAGAGTATAATGTGCGCATAATCAAAGAATACAAAAACTAACTATCTGCGCATAATCTAAAAATGAGAAGGCTGCACATGTGCGTATAATTTAGAGGTGCTTATGGTATTACAAAGAAAAATATATAAAAAACTTTTGGAATGGAAGAATGAAAGCAAAGGGAAAAAAGCGCTTATGGTGGAAGGGGCGCGTCGAATCGGAAAGTCTACCATCTGTGAGGAGTTCGGAAAAAAAGAATACGAAAGTTATATTCTGATTGACTTCGCAAAAAAAGATAAGGAAATTGAAATGTATTTTGAAACATATTTGAATGACCTTGATACTTTTTTTATGCTGTTGCAAACTCATTTTGGGAAAAAACTTACGGAAAGAAAATCACTTATTATTTTTGATGAGGTACAGATATTTCCGCAGGCACGAGCTGCTATAAAATATCTGGTGGCAGATGGAAGATATGATTATATTGAAACAGGGTCTCTCATATCCATCAAAGAGAACGTAAGGGATATTGTAATACCATCCGAGGAACGGCACATCAATATGTATCCATTGGATTTCGAAGAGTTTGCTATTGCACTGGGCGAGGAATTGCTCGTAGAGTATATCAAAAAGTGTTTCGAAAAGAAAGAACCGTTGGAAAGAGGGATGCACAATAAGGCAATGCTGTTGTTTCATCAGTATATGCTTGTGGGTGGTATGCCAAAGCCGGTTGTAGTATTTGTCGAGAATAAAAAGGATTTCACAGAGGCAGATAGAGAAAAGAGAGATATCCTCAGATTGTATCGTGAAGATATTATGAAGATAGAAGCGAGATACAGAGGCAAAGTGCTTTCGATTTATGATCAGATTCCGGGATTTCTTTCACGGCATGAAAAACGAATTGTATTTAAACAGTTGCAGGATGGTAGTTATGCAGAGCAATACGAAGAAACCTTCTTTTGGTTAGCGGATTCTATGATATCCAATGAGTGCTTCTTGTGTAATGATCCAAATGTAGGATTATCATTAAATGAAACGAGAAGCTATGTTAAGTGTTATTTGGGAGATACGGGACTCCTGGTAAGCCATGCATTTGATGAAAATGAGTTGCTTGAGGATGAGGTGTATAAGCAAATATTGTCAGGAAAGCTGGAAATCAATGAAGGAATGCTTTATGAAAATGCCATAGCACAGATGCTGGTTGCAAACGGACATAAGTTGTATTTCTATACGCATTACAATGAAGATAAGCACAGAAATGATATGGAAATCGATTTTATTATCTCGAATAACAGCAAATTGAAATACAAGATGTATCCGATTGAAGTGAAATCAGGAAAGCAGTATAAAACAACATCATTGAATAATTTTAGAGAAAAATATAGAAATCGAATCGGGGAGAGTTACATCATTCATCCTAGAAATCTGATTATTAAAGATGGAATTATTTGTATTCCACCATATATGACGATGATGTTGTAAAGATCGAAATGAATTTGAATTTCATGGAGGTTTTTATGAATAAAGAATGGTCAGAAATGATTAAGACTATGCAATTACAGATTAAGAAAAAAGATACCTTTTCAGCAGGAATAGATACATTGCTAACGCTCCGTGAAGAACTTATGAAACAGATTCTACAGCTTAAGACGGAATTATCATTTGATGATTTTAATGCCATGCCATATATGAATGCAAAAGGCTATCATAGTAAAACGATTGCCTATTCTCTTTGGCATATTTTTCGCATTGAAGATATTGTTGCACATACACTTATTGCAAATGATGAGCAAGTATTATTTAAGGGAAATTATCAAAGACGCATAAATTCTCCGATTATTACAACTGCAAATGAGCTTGTAAAAGAAGAAATAAGCGAGTTTTCAAAGAAATTATCTATTGAAGAATTATACAATTACATAATTGATGTTGATACATCTACAACACAAGTTTTAAAAGCACTTACATATAGTGATATTAAAGAGAAAATCACTGATGAAAAAAGAAAGCAGTTGGAGATGTTAAATGTGGTGAGTGATGATGAAAACGCATATTGGTTAATTGATTATTGGTGTGGAAAAGATGTAAAGGGATTGATACAAATGCCATTTTCAAGACATTGGATTATGCATATTGAGGCATGTTTAAGGATAAGAGATAAACAGTTATCTATTAAGTAAATTTCAGTAATACGCTCTGTTGATGTGCTGATTTTTCTACGATATACTCCTTCAAAAAGGAGTGTGCTCTTATGGGTAGAGAAATTTATGACATCATCAATGACATGGCAGAAGTATTAAATGCATCGCAGATGCAGAAACTACAAGAGGTGTTGGTAAAACGGTTATCTGAAAATACTGTATCTGATTATTTGCAGACAACGAATGTGGACTTTCTAGATATGTTTTTAACTGCAAAGCATTTAGAAGGGTGTTCTGACAAAACAATACGCTATTATAGGTGTAATATTGAAAAGATGTTGGATACAATAAATATTCCGGTCATAAAGATAACGACCGAGATGCTACGAAAATATCTTGTAGAGTATCAAACGATAAATAATTGTGGAAAGGTAACTATTGATAATATTCGTAGAAGTCTTTCCACATTTTTTTCGTGGCTAGAGGAAGAGGATTATATTATAAAAAGCCCAATGAAAAGAATTCATAAGGTAAAGACTGCCGTTATTGTAAAAGATACCATTCCGGATGAGAAAATAGAAATTCTTAGAGATAATTGTAATAATCTGCGTGATAGGGCAATGATTGATTTCCTGTTTTCAACAGGAATTAGAGTAGGCGAATTGGTAAGGCTGAACATTGATGATATAGATTTCTCTGAGCGGGAATGCGTGGTTTATGGCAAAGGAGACAAAGAGAGGAAAGCATATTTTGATGCTAAGACCAAAATTCATTTGTTGAATTATATTGAATCAAGGACAGATAATAATATAGCGTTATTTGTGTCGTTAAACAAACCACACAGTAGACTTACTGAAAGCGGTGTGGAGTTACGATTACGAGAAATGGGGAAGAAGTTAGGTGTAGAAAAGGTACACCCACATAAGTTCAGAAGGACTATGGCCACCAGAGCTATAGAGAAAGGGCGCATGACGTCCGGGGGACGTCAGCTTTGCGCGGACCGGAGCGAAGCGGAGACAGCCGATTGAACAGGTACAGAAAATTCTGGGACATGAGCAAATAGATACAACGCTCAGATATGCAATGGTTAATCAAAACAATGTGAAGCTATCGCATCGGAAATATATTTCATAGATTGGCTTGTAACGCAAAAGACGTTACAATAAAAGAAAGATGGAGGTGTATTCTATGGGAAAAACAGCAACATTAAATATAAGAGTAAATCCAGATGTAAAAGAAAATGCGGAAAGTGTATTGGCACAATTAGGGATACCAATGGCTACTGCTATAGATATGTATTTAAAACAAATATCATTAGTAGGAGGAATTCCCTTTTCTATTGTATTACCAAAAGCAGCTAATTCAGTGAATGCAGATATGATGTCTGTTACACAGATTCATCAAAAGTTAGAAAAAGGATATGCCGATATAGAGAAAGGAAATGTTGAGGATGCAGCTAGTGCGTTTGTGGCATTTAGAGAGAGGCATTAATGAAGCAATATAAGGTAGAGATTACAAAAGAAGCTTTGCAGGATATGGAAGATATATACAATTATATTGCTATAGATTTGCTTGCTCCGGATAATGCAATGGGGCAATATAATCGCATTGCTGATGAAATACTTACATTAGACACTTTCCCGGAACGATTTAGGATTATGGATTCTGAGCCGGAAAAGAGAATGGAGTTGTGTAGAATGCTCGTCGATAATTATTCAGTATTTTACACAATCCGTGACGAAAGGGTAATTGTAACGGATGTGTTATACACGGCATCTGATATAGAAGCACGCGTTTATTTGAATTCTACGGAGGAAGTGTAATGGAAAATAAATGTGAAAAATGTGGCGGCGAATTAATAAATGGACAAATGGCAGGAATGCATGGAATGTTTTTTTACCCAGAAGGAGAAATAAAAAAATTAAAACCAAAGAGAAG
>JAGAQU010000001.1 GCA_017622575.1 Lachnospiraceae bacterium | reverse complement strand
CAGAGATTTGCTTACAGCTTCCTTCAGATTCCACCTCACGATGGACACCCTTGCTGTTCGGCTATACACTTCCCACTATCCGGGCGTGTTCGGGACTTACACCCGTTAGAGCGCGCCCATGGCGCGCAAACAAACAAAAGCAGCAATCAAACGATTGCTGCTTTCTATATGTTGCCTTATTTCTTTATCACAATTGCCTCATAGTCTCTCAGGCACATTTTTCTTCCCACTGCCGCATCCTTGTAATTGCCAAGCAGAATCGTGCCCCTTTCCCATTCCTCCGGTATCTCAAGTTCTCTTTCTTTTTGGCTGAAATTGCAGATCACCAGAAGTTTTTCCTGCTCATATGTCCTTGTGTACATGAAGATATCCTCATCCTCAGGCATCAAAAGCGCAAAGGTACCGTAAACGATAACGGGTTCTTTCTTTCGCAGGGAAATCAGCTGCTGATAATAGTGAAATACGGAATCTTCTCTCTCCATCTGTTCTTTTGCATTGATTGTCGTATAGTTCGAATTGATCTTGATCCATGGAGTTCCTTTGGTAAATCCTCCGTTTTCCTCATCGCTCCACTGCATGGGAGTTCTTGCGTTGTCCCTGCTCTTATAGTTCAAGTATTTCATCATATCTTCCGGTGCAATAATCCCGTTTTCCGTATATTCCCGGTAAGCGTTGATGCTTTCGATATCACGGAATTCATCCATAGAAGCAAATGGCACATTGGTCATGCCAAGCTCCTCTCCCTGATAGATATAAGGTGTCCCCTTCATCATATGCAGACAGGTTGCCAGCATTTTTGCGGAAAGTTCACGATAGGCTTCCGTATCATTGCCAAGTCTTGAAACGATCCTGGGCTGATCATGATTGCTCCAATATAAACTGTTCCATGCTTTTCCTTCCAGATAAGTCTGCCATCTGTTCAGCACTGCCTTCAGATCAGGCAAATAAATTTTATTCAGATTCCACTTTCCATGTTCGCCGCCATCTAAGTCATTTTGTTCAAACTGGAAGACCATGTTCAATTCGCTTTCATCATCTGCCGCGTATTTTACGGCTTCTTCCACCGTTACACCCGAAGTCTCTCCCACGGTAATGGTATCAAATTTAGAAAGCACTTCTTTCCGCATTTCCTTCAGATAATCGTGTACATGGGGTCCATTGATAACGGAAGGGCCAAAATCCCCGTAAAGAGCATCCTTATCCTTAGGACCGTCCGGTAATCCGGGCACTTTGGAAATCATGCTGATCACATCCATCCGGAAACCGTCCACTCCCTTTTCAAGCCACCAGGTCATCATATCGAAAACTTCCCTGCGTACAACCTTGTTGTCCCAATTTAGATCAGGCTGCTTTTTTGAAAAGAGATGCAGAAAATACATATCAGTAGTCTCATCATACTGCCATGCGCTTCCGCCGAAGCAGGAACCCCAGTTGTTCGGCTCCCTGCCGTCCTTTGCATCTCGCCAGATATAGTAATCCCTATAAGGATTATTTTTTGATTTGCGGCTCTCGACAAACCATCTGTGTTCATCGGAGGTATGATTGACCACCAGATCCATCATAATCTTAATGCCCCGCTCATGTGCGGCTGCAAGCATTTCATCAAAATCCTCCATATTGCCGAATTCCTGCATGATTGCCTGATAATCGCTGATGTCATAGCCGTTATCATCATTGGGCGACTGATACACCGGCGAAAGCCAGATCACATCAATTCCAAGTTCCTTTAAGTAGTCAAGTTTTGAGGTGATTCCCTTGATATCTCCGATTCCATCGCCGTTGCTGTCCATAAAACTTCTGGGATAAATCTGGTAAACCACACTTTCCTTCCACCATTTACGCTCCATCTGTAAGTATCCTCACACTCCTTCAATTTCCCGGCAGATACCGCGGCAGATCAATTCGCGCATGTCTCTGCGCTCCTCATCGCTCCCGTATTTGCCTTCATCCAACAGCATAGCATAACACAATATTTTTGCAAAGATACTCATTCCCAAATATGTGATCACGTTTTCGGAAATTGCATCTTTGCCTGAGATCTCATCATACAATACTTTTCTGATCAAATCTACAGGCAGCATCTCATCGGAAGTCTTTTTCTCCTTTAATGCCCTGATACGTTCTCCCGTGGAGGAGTGGTCGCACAACATATGATCCAGGCGGATCAGGCATTTGGTTTTTGTCAGCTGTTTTTCCATGCTAAGCAAAATATAGTTCATTTTATCATACAGATTTTTTTCTTTACTCATTCCCCTGTACAATGACTCACAATAATATTCGATATTATAAAAAAGTGCTTTGGCGATCATTTCCTCCTTATCGGAAAAATAGTCATAAGCAGTTCCTTTTCCGATACCGGCTTTTGTGGTGATTTCCGAAACAGTAAGGCTGTTTAAATCTGCTCCTTCTTCAAAAAGCTCCAGCACAGCTTTATAAATAGCTTTTTCCTTGGGAGAATATTCCCTTTTCATTGCTTTTCCTCCCCCTCTGCAGTAACAGCCTCTATCGCCTTCTCTTTGCCAAATTTCTTTGCTCTTTTATTTCTGATAAATATATCATAAATACAAGGAACAACAAACAATGTCATTAAAGTACCGTATATCAGACCTCCGATTGTTACGATCGACATAGGCTTTGACATATCGGCACCCATATCATTGCTGAATGCCATAGTACTTAAAGCGAGGATCGTGGTCAGCGCCGTCATCATAACCGGACGAATTCTGGTCTTTCCTGCCCTGATGATAGCCTCACGCTTTTCCATCCCCTCTGCCCGCAGCTGATTGATATAGTCTACTAAGACGATACCGTTATTAACGATAATACCTGACAGCATGACAAAACCGATAAGGGCTATGACACTGACTTCACTGCCGCTCATTAAAAGTCCAAGGAAGCCTCCGGTAAAGGCAAGTGGTATGGTAAACATAATGATAAAGGGTGACAGTAATGACTGGAACTGTGCCACCATGATAAGGTACATAAAGATCAATGCAAGCAGCAGCATCAGATATATCTGTTCCATAGCATCTGTTATTGTTTCATTTTCACCGCTCATCTCTAAGCTGTAACCATCCGGCACTTCATAGGATTTCAATGCTTCCTCCACATCATCCGACACTAGACCCACATTATATCCGTCTGCAATTGCCGCTGTAACAGAAATATATCTTGTCTGGCTTTCTCTGTTTATGGAATTAGGAGATTCCGTGCTTTCAAAAGTAGCGATATCGGACAATTTTACTTTTTCCTTAGTGCCATCCTGCTTTGTCCTGTCAAGCTCCAGATTTTTCACCAGATCTCTTGTCAGCTTCATATCGTTTGCATTTTTTACATAGACATCATATTCCTTGATCTCTGTTTCCAAAGTAGTGGCACTGGTGGCATCTGCCAGCTTTTGCTGAATCTGCTGGAATACCTGTGCAACGGTCAGACCGTGTTCGATCGCCTTATTGCGATCGATGATGATACGCATTTCTCCGGTGGATTCCTCCATTCCGTCAGATACATCCGTTGTTCCTTCCACACTCTCAACAATGCCTGCAACATCCTTTGCGATCTTCTTCATGGTATCCAGGTCACGACCCTTGATCTGCACAGTGATACCGCTTCCTCCCAGAGAACTCATATCCATACTGGATGTTTCAATCGCCACTTCTGCGTCATTTTTCTCCAAAATATCTGCAATACTTTCCTTGATCTCCGCAGCAATGACAACATTATCTTTTTCCTTCTCCTCATCCAGTGACACATAAATGGTAGTGGAATTGGTGGAAGCATTGCCGCCTCCCGTAAGCATGGTCAGGGAAGAAGTACTTGCCATGGCACCCACGTCCACAACATCCTCTCTCTCCATCAGCTTCTCCACGATTTCATCCGTCACTTCGGCAGTATCGGTAAGAGGCGTATCCTTTGGCATGGTCAGTGTCATGGTAATCTGTGTACTGTCCATTTCAGGCATAAAGGCTGTTCCCTTGGAGAAAGCTGCCAGTGCACTGGTAATCAGAAGTACCAGTGCCAGAATCAGAACCACCGGTTTAAACCGCAAAGCGAGCCCTAACAGCTTTTCATAAACCTTCATCAGGCCGCCAAAGAATCTGCCTTCCTTTTTCGGAGCAGCTTTGGAAAGCAATCCCGATGCCATGGCCGGCACTACGGTCAGTGCCACGATCAGACTGGCAAGCAGTGAATAAGCAATGGTAAGTCCCATATCCACAAACAGCTGTCTGGTAATTCCCTCTGTAAACACGATAGGGAGAAAAACGCATACCGTGGTCAGCGTGGATGCCATGATGGCTCCCGCTACCTCTCCTGCACCCTTGATTGCAGCTTCTTTTGCCGAATAGCCTTCATTTCGAAGTCTGTATATATTTTCAATCACAACGATGGAGTTATCCACCAGCATGCCGACGCCAAGCGCCAGACCCGAAAGGGAAATCACATTTAAGGTAATCCCGCTGAAATACATGCACACGATTGCCGTGATCAAGCTGATCGGGATGGAACATGCAACGACTGCAGTGGGTCTCCAGTCCTTCAGGAATAAAATCAGGATCAAAACGGCAAGGATAGCACCGAACAATACATTATTGATGATGGAGTCCATGACAAGGTCAATGTAAATACCCTGATCCATCAGCGTGATCAGTGACAGATTATCATTCTCTGCCTTCAGTTCCTCAAACTTTTCAAGTATCCTGTCGGAAACATCGCCTGTGGAATAACCGGTCTGCTTCTGAATGGTGATCATAATACCGGGTTCCCCGTTTACATTCGTGTAAATGTCAGCAGAGTTATCCGTCATAAACACATCTGCCACATCCTCAAGAGTGATCACATCCACGCCGTCCATTTCGGTATTCATGAGAGGCATTTTTTTCAGTTCTTCAATGTCTTCGGGTTTATCTCCAACTCTGATGAGGTAATCGATACCATCCTCTGTCACATAACCTGCAGGCATGGAGAAATTCTGTGCCGCCAAAAGCGACTTCACGGTATCAACAGTGAGGATACCGTTCATATCTGCCTGATTGTAAGCATTTTCTCTGGCTTCCTCGAGATCCTCCTCACTGTTTGCGATTTCTTCAAGGGCATCCTTCAACTGCTGTGCCGATTCCTTCAGCTGTTCCTCTCCGTCCTTGATCTGCTCCCATCCGGAATCGATCTGCTCCTGTCCGGATTCTATCTGCTTTTCTCCTGATTCCAGCTGCTTCTCACTTGCTTCCAGCTGGGATTCCGCTGTGGTGATCTGCATTTCACCGAGGCTGATTGTAGTCTGTGCATTGGCAAATTCAATCGCCGCTGTCAGGTTGCCCTGATAAAGTTCTGTGAGTGCTTCGTCGAGCTGGGTGATCTTATCATTCATTCCGGCAAGTTGCTTTTCATACTCTGGAATCATTATACTATTATTTGCAGAAACCTCTGCCAACGATGCTTGAAGCTCTGCTTTCTGTGCCTCAAGCTCCGCTTTTTTTATGTTCAGTTCATCTTTCGCCCCTTGAAGTGCAGTATTTATTTGTTCTGCTGTCATACTTTCTACAAAGATTGCATCCAAAT
This sequence comes from Lachnospiraceae bacterium, assembly GCA_017622575.1. Lineage (GTDB taxonomy): Bacteria > Bacillota > Clostridia > Lachnospirales > Lachnospiraceae > Suilimivivens. The sequence continues at coordinate 7,104 of JAGAQU010000001.1, read as the reverse complement.
TCAGTATATTTGCAACAATCTCTTGAAGATCGACACGATTAGCATCAGTTATTGTTCCCAGATTATCAATTGTAGTAATAGATTGTAAAATAACATCAATTCCATTATTACATTGTTCAATACCCTTTTCTAAACCTTCCTGCTGCGCTTTCATTGTTGAAATCTCAGCTGTCAGATGCATCTTCATGGCTTCCGCATCTGCCTTATAGGTCAGCAGTTCCTTCTCGGCTTCAGCCAGTTTCTTTGCTGTTTCTGATTTCTTGTCAGCAAGCTCGGTTTTGCCTTCCTCAAGCTTTGTCTTATTCTCGGCAATCTCTGCCCTGCCGTCCGCAATCTTCTGCTTGCTGTCTTCCAGTTCCTTCTTGTTGTCATCCAGTTCCTGCTGACTGTCTACCAGCTTCTGTTTGGATTCATCCAGTTCCGTCCGGGCATCTGCAAGTTCTGCCTGGCCGTCATATATTTCCTGCTTGCCATCGGCGATCTGCTGCTCGGCATCCTTCATTTCTTCATCAATGGAACCAAATACCTGCTCATTGATCTTATCTATTTTTTCCTGACGGATAATCACATTGACACATTCCTCAAGAAGGCCGGTTGCGCTGGCAGATGCAACACCTTCAATACTCTCCAGTTCCGGAATGATAGTGTTCTGGGTCATTTCCGTAATCTCGGAATCCGTCATGCCACTGCCGCCGACTGCAGCGATCATAACAGGAAGCATGTCAGGATTCAGCTTCATAATAATAGGATTTCCGATGGAGTCATCCCAGTAGCTCTTGATCTGATCCAGATTTTCCCTGATTTCCAGAGAAGCCGCATTCATATCTGCAGACTGCTCAAATTCCAGGATAACCATGGAATAATTTTCACTGGAAACAGAACTGATTTCCTTGATATTGCTGACCGTTGCCATGGAGGATTCCACAGGCTTTGTCACTGTCATTTCCACAGTTTCCGGACTTGCTCCCGGATAGGTTGTCATAACAATCACATACGGCAGACTGATGTTCGGCAAAAGGTCCGTCGACATTCTCGTAAAGGATACCACTCCAAGGACAATTATCAGTATCACCGCCACAAGTACGGTATAAGGCTTCTTAACGCTGAATTTTCCTAACATTTATGTACTCTCCTCTTCCTGATAATATTAAAAATGATAAATTTTTTCATTACCGTCCGACCAGTCGGTCGGTACCGTTTATCAGTATATTTGCAGCACTTTTAAATGTCAATAATTGCAGAAGATTATTTATAAATATTTCACAAATGTGAAATTTTATAAAGATATTTTTTGAGATATATACCAGAAAGATAAGAACAGATTTGCATCATATGCTTTCCAAACAATATTGGGCCTATGTCCCTCTTAATAAAATAAAAAGCCCAGCTTTTTTGTAAAAGGTGGACTTTTCTGAAATAGATCAAAAAATCGAAGAAAGTTCCAGACAAGCACTCTGCACTTTATCGATTTCACTTCACAATCAACTTCTTAAGCTTATTTTTTATTCGTTGAAGTGCGTTGTCGGTTGACTTTTCATCTTTACCGAGAACCTTTGCAATCTGGGTATACTTCATGCCTGTGAGATACAGATCAAGCACCTGCTTTTCAAAGCTGCTGAGTTCCTTTTCGATGGTTTTCTCGATCAGCTCCACATTCTCCTTATCGATAAGCAGGTCCTCAGGATTCAGGTCTGCTTTGGAGATTAGGGAATTGACAAGCTCTCCCTCTTCCCCGCCCTCTTTTTCCGGGGGATTGGAATACAGGGAAATATAGGTATTTAACGGGGAATGCTTTTTCCTGCCGGCTGCCTGCACAGCAGTGTACATCTGTCTTGACACGCACAGATCGGCAAAGGTAAAAAAGCTGGCATCCCGCCCGATATCATAGTCGCGGATTGCCTTAAAAAGACCGATCATGCCTTCCTGAATCAGATCCTCTCTGTCTGCACCAAGAATATACATGGATTTTGCCTTACTCTTCACAAGATTTTTGTACTTGTCCATGATATAGTCGGTAATCTTCTCTTCCCCGTCACGGAGACGAACGATCAGCTCTTCATCTGTGTACTGCTCATAATCACTGCCCATCTGCCGCTCCCTTCATCGATTTTTGATTCATTTTACGATTCATTTCTGATTCATTTCCGGTTCATTTTCTGATTCACTCTGCTCTATCTTTATCAGCTCCGCTGCAATATGCTCTGCAAGATAGCGGTATCCCATCTCATTTCCATGTACGCCATCCGGAATAAAGCTGTGGATGACTGCCGCATCATGACTGTCCAGAATACCGGAGCCATACAGATCGATTACAGGAATCTCATATTCTTCTGAAAGCTGTTTCATAATCGCCACAAAGGAGGACTGTGGGAGGAGATCCTTCCTGTCTCTCCTTAGCATATCATGAAGAATATTGGGAAGGGGTGTTACCAGAACGATCTCGGCATTCGGATAATCTTTTTTAAGGCCTTTTAGCAGTTCATCAAGATCCCCTGCAAAGGTTCTCTTTTCCCTCTCTTCCAGAGACCCCAGTTCCTTTTCAGAAGCACAAAAGCCGTCATTGGTACCGCCCATCACAATAATAATATCGGAATCCTCCGGTATCTCCTTATATCTGTCCACAAAAGCGTTATCCCAGTATCTTCCGATGGAGGATCCGCCGATTCCCAGATTTACCACTTCGCCGGCATTTAATACTTTTCCAAGCTGATAGGGATAAGACATTTTCAGATAATCCTCCTGTCCCTCCAGATTGGTTGCCGCCGTAATGCTGTCTCCAAGGCACGCGATCTTTTTATCGGAAAAATCAATGGTACTCTCCGCAATGATCTTTTTGTCCCCATAGTTGATCCGTATGGTCTCCTCATAGGAAGCACAGATTTCCTTCTGCAGGCTGTTTCCCGAAACAGAATTGCCGGACACTGTGTTTTCCAAACCATTGCCGGATATTTGATTGCCTGACACTTCATTTCCCGATACCTGACCATCGATTTCGTTGCCGGATATCTGATTCCCCGATATTGAATTGCCGGAAACATCATTTCCTGACACCTGATTACCAAAAAACTGATCACTGTAAGCATTATTATCTGAAACACTATTGCCCGATACATCTAAAACTTCGGCCATATTTTCTGAAATGCTGTTATCGGACGCCTGCCCGTTCAGCTCATATTCTTCCAGATAGCTTACGAGCGCCTCCTGATCCTCCGACAAAGTCTGGAGTGTTGCCTGCATTTTGGCAATGTCGGCCCTTGCCTCCTCATAGTAGACTTCTCTCTCGCTTTCCCATTTCTTATGCTCGTAAAATTTCATTCCCTTATCAATGCCTACTGCCATCAGCATAATTGCTGTCATGGCAATCAGCATCAATAAAAATCTGTTTACCTTATTCATCCTAAATTTCCTTTAAAGCTTCCGCATGCTTTTATCTGCCAAGCCTCTGACGCACAATCTCGTAGGCAAGCACACCTGCTGCCACGGAAGCATTCAGCGAATCGATATCGCCTTTCATGGGAATCGATGCCACCATATCACATTTTTCCTTCACAAGACGCCCTACACCTTCACCCTCATTACCGATCACAAGCCCGATTGGGCCGGTCAGCTTTAAATCATACATGGCAGTGCCGTCCATATCCGCACAGACAAACCACATTCCCTTTTTCTTCAATTCCTCTATGGTCTTTGCCAGATTGGTGACCTTGGCTACGGGAGTATAATTTAATGCCCCCGCGGAAGTTCTTGCCACTGTTGCGGTAAGTCCTACGGCTCTGTTTTTGGGAATAATCACGCCGTGAGCACCGGCAAGATTTGCCGTCCTGATGATGGCTCCCAGATTATGAGGGTCCTCTATATTATCCAAGAGAAAGAAAAAAGGAGCCTCACCTTTCTTCTCTGCAAGTGCAAACATGTCCTCAATCTCCGCATAGCGATAAGCGGCTGCCACAGCGATCACGCCCTGGTGCTTTCCGGTCTCCGAGAGCTGGTCAAGCCGTTCCTTTGCCACATACTTAATGGGGGTGTCCTTCTTTCTCGCCTCGCGTTTGATGGTCATGACAGGTCCGTCCTGACATCCGTCCAGTATATAGATTTTATCAATTTCCTTGCCGGAACGGAATGCCTCAATCACCGCATTCCTTCCTTCTATCATAAATTCATTATATCCCGCTAATCCTGTTTCCATGCTTTTCTCCTTTTCTTACAGTGTCATGGAAAGCTCCTTTAATCCTGTCTTAATAAGCTCCATGATCCTTGCTTCCTGTCCCGTCAGATAGAGATACCCCACAAGGGCCTCCATGCCTGTTGCTTTCCGGTAATCACCTATGGATGCGTTTTTGGCGCTTGTGTAAGATTTGGCATTTCGTCCTCTTTTGTACACAGCCTCCTCTTCCTCCGTAAGATAAGGCAAAAGTGCCTCTATCATGGCGGCCTGAGTCTGCGCCTTCACATAAGTAACCGTCTTTTTGTGAAGCTTATTCGCCGGTTCATTGCCTCTTTCCACCACAACCGTCCTGATGACCAGGTCATAAACGCAGTCACCGATATAAGCAAGCGTAAGAGGTGAATACGCACGGATATCCACCTCTTTTAACTCAAAGCTCTGTTTTATTAAATCAAGTAAGCTTATGCTCTCTTCCATTTAACTCCTTCTCTGGTATCTTCCAGAATAATGCCCTTGGCAAGCAGTTCATCTCTGATCTCATCGGCACGTTTAAAGTTCTTTTCCTTTCTTGCCGCCTGGCGCTCTGCAATCAGCGCCTCGATGTCATCATCTAACATCTCTTCTTTCTTTTCCACGATCAGACCGCAGATATCGGAAAGTGTTACGATCTCATCCTTCAATGCCTGCACAAAGGCTTTGCTGCTTCCTTCCTTTGCATTGGTATTGGCAAACTTCACCAGTTCAAAGATAGCGGCGATGGCATCGGCTGTATTGAAATCATCATCCATGGCTTCATCAAATTTTGCGATAAAGCCTTCTGCCTCTTTTGCGAGTTTCTTTTCTTCCTCTGTCATCTCACCTGCTGCATTCTGAAGAAGGAAGTTTAAGTTGCTCACACTGGTCACGATCCTGTCGTAACCGTTCTGTGCAGCCTCCATCAGCTCTGCGCTAAAGTTTAAGGGACTTCTGTAATGAGCAGAAAGCATGAAGAACCGCAGTACCTGAAGGTCATATTTCTCACTGATATCTCTTACCGTAAAGAAATTGCCGGCAGACTTCGACATCTTCTTATTGTCGATGTTTAAGAATGCATTGTGCATCCAGTATTTTGCAAAAGGCTTGCCGCTGGCTGCCTCCGACTGTGCGATCTCATTCTCATGATGAGGGAAGACAAGATCCTCACCGCCTCCATGAATATCGATCTCCTCACCGAGATACTTCTTGCTCATAACGGAGCACTCGATATGCCAGCCGGGACGTCCCTGACACCAGGGAGATTCCCAGTAGGGCTCCCCTTCCTTTTTGGGCTTCCAGAGTACAAAATCGAGGGGATCCTCCTTCTGATCTTCTCCTGTCACCAGAAGGGATCTGTTTCCTCCCTGAAGGTCATCCAGATTCTTATGGGAAAGCTTTCCGTAGTCCTTAAAGCTTCTGGTCCTGAAATACACAGTGCCATCCGGTGCCGCATAAGCATGACCTTTTTCGATCAGGGTTCCGATCATATCCAGCATACCGCAGATTTCTTCCGTTGCCTTGGGATGAGTGGTGGCAGGCTTGATATTCATTGCCTCCATATCCTTCTTGCACTCCGCAATGTAGCGCTCGGAAATCACAGAAGCATCCACGCCCTCCTCGATGGCTTTCTTGATGATCTTGTCATCCACATCGGTAAAATTGGACACGTAATTGACTTCATAGCCCTTGTGCTCCATATAGCGTCTAACCGTGTCAAACACGATCATGGGACGGGCATTTCCAATGTGGATCAGATTGTAAACCGTAGGTCCGCAGACATACATTTTTACCTTGCCTTCCTCTAAGGGAATAAATTCTTCTTTTCTTTTTGATAAGGTATTATAAATCTTCATTTTTTACTTCCTCTTTCTGTTTTTCTTCTTTTTGGGTTCTTGAAAGGTTTCTGAGCTGCTGTTCCAGATCGATGAGCCGGTTGGTAATCTCCGCATTGCTGTGCTGCAAAGCGGTCAGTTCCTCCTTAACAGGGTCAGGGAAATGTACCTGATCCAGTTTATCCTGGGGTCTGTCGGGATTCACTCTCTTCACGATACGCCCCGGAACGCCTACCACCGTACATCCTGCCGGCACATCCTCAAGCACGACGCTTCCCGCTCCGATCTTACAGTTATCGCCGATGGTGCAGGAACCGAGAACCTTGGCACCGGCACCGATCATGATATTATTTCCAAGGGTAGGATGACGCTTCCCCTGTTCCTTACCGGTTCCACCTAAAGTCACTCCCTGATAAAGGGTAACATTATCCCCGATGATTGCGGTCTCCCCAATGATCACGCCGGAGCCGTGGTCGATGAAAAATCCCTTTCCGATCTGTGCACCGGGATGAATCTCAATTCCTGTCTTGCGGACACCCTTCTGGGATATCCACCTTGCCAGAAAATAATGCTTTTTCAGATACAGCTTGTGAGCCATGCGATAGAGGATCATGACCTTAAAGCTGGGATAAAGAAATACTTCCATGGAAGAATGGATTGCGGCATCGCGCTCCTTGATAATGGCAATCTCTTCCTTAACTTCGCTGATAAATCCCATTTTTTACTCCTTATAACGGCAGCCAGAAAAACGCAAATCTTCTCTGTAAACCATGTCACCCCAAAAAGAAAACGGATAACTCCATCTTAGAGACGAAGTTATCCGTGGTTCCACTCTATTTAAAGGTGATCTGTCACCTTCACTCATCTGACGTAACGTGTCTTTACGTGTTCTGCTACTAAATAAGCCATGACCTATTTCCATTCACAGAACCTGCTCCCGGATGCACTTCTATTATCTCCGCCCGGGGATTGCTCTCAGCCTCCGGCTATCCCTCTCTGTGACTGCGGTAACATGCTGTGATAATATACTCTTTCCGTTCTGCGCATTTATTGCTGTATGCCGATGTCTTCTATATCAGAATATGCAAAAGT
>JAGAQU010000025.1 GCA_017622575.1 Lachnospiraceae bacterium | reverse complement strand
GCAGCTGCCTTCTGCTGTGTGCCGTAACGCTTCGTATGTAACAGTGAAAAAGAAGCAATTGTCACCTCATCTACTCTGTAGTAACCCCTTTTGAGACACTGTACCTGCAATTTACGGGTAACCCTCTGATTGCCGAGCAGAGAAAAAATATCTCTTTTATAGACATGATCACTCACAGATGCGTTTTCCATGTCCTGAAAAAGAAGTCCCTTTTTCATCTGAAAGCCAATTTCCATTAAATAAACCGGCAATTTTTTGCGATTCTCCACAACCTCCGTCAGCTCTGTCGACTCCCCCGCATAGGCGAAAGGCTGTCCGAAAGAAAGCATGGCATACAGATCTCTGTCCCAAAGATAATAATATCCAATCCGCCAGGCTACCATACACAGGCTGACACTGATCAATAAAATAAGAATCATGGTCTCTTCCAATCTTCCGTCGGAACCGCAACGGATTGCAATAACCCCTGTATGGATGCTACCTTTTGCCGGTAGTCGTCCGTCTCTGCCAGCAAACGATGGGCCAGCGCCGGAACGGCAACAGCTTTGATATCCTCCGGCACCACATAATCTCTTCCCTGCACAAGTGCATATCCCTGAGACGAGCGAAGAAGAGCCAGGGTTCCACGGGGACTGATGCCCTGCCGCATTGCCACCGCACCTGTACCTTCCATACTGCCGCTTCTGCTTGCCTGCACCAGCTCCACAATATAATTGCGCAAATCATTATGCACAAAAACATTCCGGCATTCCTCCTGCAGGTTAAGAATTTCTTCCACTCCACACACCGGTGAGATTTTCTGCAAAGGCTCATCGCAGATATAACGGTCTATCATCTCCCGTTCTTCCTGCTTCTGCATCTTTCCCATACTTATTTTCATCATGAAACGATCCATCTGCGCTTCCGGCAACGGAAAGCAGCCCAGCGTTTCCACCGGGTTCTGAGTTGCGATCACAAAGAAAGGTTTTGCCAGATTTCTGGTATCACCATCCACCGTGACCTGACCTTCACCCATACACTCCAGCAAACTTGACTGGGTCCTCGGCGTGGCACGATTGATCTCATCTGCCAATAACAGGTTTGTAAAAACAGGGCCTTCCCTGAAAACAAATCTTCCCTGTTTCTGATTATAATAGGACAATCCCGTCACGTCGCTTGGCAGCAGATCCGGTGTAAACTGGATTCTGCCAAATTGCATATCCATAGATTTTGCAAGTGCCTTGGCAAGCACTGTCTTGCCCATTCCGGGCACATCCTCAAGCAGCACATGACCTCCGGAAATCAATGCGGTAAGAAGCAGATCCACCGTTTCTCCCTTGCCGATCATCACCTTTGCGATATTCTCTTTGATTGCTGTAATTGTCTGATTCATTTCTTCTCCCTTCACAATGCCATTCCATTCTCCCAGTCATGGCAGTAACGAAGATATTCCGCTTCGGTATTCAAAAAGCTCTCCGCATTCTGCGGAAGCCTGATCGGTTCAATCGTATCAGTCCCGTAATTGCATACGTAAATCGTCTTTACGCAGTTTAAAAACACCCAGTCAAAGCGCTTCTTCCTGGCCTCCTGGGTAAGCCGCATATATTCAAACAGTGCTCCCGCATCAATATCATTCTCATCTGTGGGATGCAGAAAAAGATACAACCCGTTATATCTCCTGTCCATGTAATTCGTATTCAGCTTTTCCAGTTTCCTGTCAAAACGGTATTTCGCCTTGAACAGATAATCCTGATGCACTGCACGATCCGGCAAGATTGCCCAGAATCGCCCGTTATAAAAATTCAGGCGGTCTCCATATTTCTCAAATGCCTGTGGCGGCAGTTCCTCTTTCAGGCATCCCAGATATTGTTCAATAAAATTCTCCTCCTGTCCGTCATCCGGAAGCAGCGCCTGACTGACTTCCAAACCAAAATCCATGGTTTCATTGATCCAGTCCGGTGATTCGCTCTTGATAAAATATGGCTGATACTCTTTCCACAAATACTTGAGGGATACCGCCGCATAGATTTCATTTAAAAGCTTTTCATAAGCCACCAATATTCACCTGCCCCTAAATTACCTGATCCGTCTGCTCTCCATATTCCAATTGCAGCTTACATATAAAATCCTCAAGAATGTATCGCGAATCAATGTCCTTATATACTCTGATAACAGGCATTCCTTCTTTATAGCTGCTGGAAGTATCTTTATGAATATAGGGAGCGGGGGTCTCTTCAAAATGTCCGCATCCGGGATTCATCGCAACTGCAATTGCCGGAGAATCCCCAAGCGACCAGCTTTCTCCCTGGGTCCAGGATGCCTTATCTGTCATATTGTAAGACACCATATTGGTAAACAGATGCTCCCCAATGGCACCACAAGGTGCAATTTTCTTTTGTATCTCTGCAATTCCTATGGTTATCGTCGTATAAACCGTGGACGGTATAAGCCATAGCTTAACACCGCTTCCCAATACATAATTTGCTGCTGCAATATCATTTCCTGCATTAAACTCCACAAACGGAGCATCTAAATTGCCTGCACCATGGGTTCCGATCCATATAACAGTGATTTTATCTTTTATATCGGGGCAGGCACGCAAGGCAACAGCAACATTCGTAATAGCCCCCTGGCAAAGTACGTACAATGGATGGGAATCTTCCCTTTTTGCTTCATCAATGATAAACTGTACCGCTTCGGATAATTCCTTCTGTTCATCGGCCATCGGCCCTGCTTCCCCCAAATATGCAGGAACATCCTTATTCATGACCTTCAGTATAACCTTAATCTCTTCAAGACTTTTTTCGACGGATCCCTTCTCGACAAAATGCACCGCCGTTATTCCTTTCACCATAAGCTTGGGGCTCATAAGTGCATGCGCTATGGCAAACGGATCATCCGCTTCACATGCTGCATCCGTATCTACAATTACCCTGATCTTCTTTTCATCTCTTACATCAAATTTTAATGCCATATCATGCTCCTTATCTAAAGAAAAACAGAAATATTCATCTCAATAAATCCTTTGTTTATATTATATAGTAGCCAAAATATTTCCACAACAGCATTTTCAGCCTTCTTTATACACTTGCTGAATACTGTTTCCGAGGAAGGACTGTGTGTTCTATTAAACACTCCATTTTACATACTTTTGTATTACAATTTACATCCCCATGATAGTTTATGTCCGGTTTTTATCGTATACTGCATAGAATCAGAGAAAGCAAGGAGGCATGGTTATTTGAAAAAACACGCTTTACCAACAATAATAAAAGGGCATTCTCCTATGGATGATTACAGGAAAATACAGTCGCAGATAAAATACACCGTGCAATATGCTCCAT